>SKLC01000299.1 GCA_007123425.1 Nitriliruptoraceae bacterium | reverse complement strand
GGTCGCAGGTCGGTCGGGGGCGCGACCGCCGCCGCACCGGAGTCTCGGATCAGCGGCTCGATGGCCTTGAACGGCGAGAGCACGAACACCGCGCACTCGGGTGCCAGCCGGCGCAGGGCCCGCACGAGCCGCAGTCCCACCCTCCCGACGGTGGCGAGGTCGACGACCACGGCGTCGGCCTCGTGCTGGACGACGAGCTCGAGCGCCTCGGCCCAGCGTGCCGTGGCGGCCACGACCTCCACGTCGGTGTCAGCCGCCAGCCGGAGCAGCCAGCCGCGGATGATGGGGTCGTCCTCGCACAGGACGAGTCGTGGGGGATCGTGAGGGCGCACGGCGGCTCCTCGGCCATGGCGCATGGTCGCACGCGGTCCTGAAGGACGGCTGAACTCCCTGGGGGGACGACAGGGCACACCAGCCGCCCGTGGCTGCGTCGCCGGACCCGGCGATGGCACACCGACCGGGTGCAGCGCCGCCCGACGACGGCGCGCTCGCCGCGTCCGGGCGGACACCACGGGGATGCCCGCCCGGACGCGAGGAGCCGAGGCAGCTCAGCCGTCCTCGTCGGGCTCGAAGAGCGGCACGTCCTCGTACAGCTCCGCGCCCTCGACCAACGGCAGGCGGTAGGCGCCGTGCTGCGGCCCGGTGTGCACGGTGACCCGCGCGTCGGTCGCGAAGCTCGGGACGTGGTGCTCGCTGGTCGTGCCGACCTCGAGCACCAGCCGCTCGCCCGCGGCGACGTGGTGCGCCTGGGTGAAGCACTGCAACGAGAGGTCCATCGGCTGGCCCGGGATCGTCAGGGCGGGCGTCGCGACGTCGTTGCGCAGGTGGGTGTTGGTGGCGCAGTGGTTTGCGGCGCGCCGCTCACCGTCGCCGTCCTCGACCCACAGGGTGGTCACGAGGTGGACCACCTGTCCGGTCACCGAGGCGACCAGGTCGAGCTCGGGCAGGCCCCGCAGCACGGACTCATCGAGGGTCTCCGAGACGAACTCGACGCTGCCCTCGCCGGCCAGCGCCGCGAAGGACGCCTCGGCCCCTTCGGAGGGCGGCTCGGTGCGCAGCGTGCCGTCGGACGCATCGGGGTACAGCGCGAGGGTGCCCGGCATGGCGTCCCAGGTCTCGGCGGTGGAGACCACCTCGCCGTTGAGGAACGCCTCCACGGTCGGGCCGGTGTCGACGTCCATGCCCTTGAGGTGGTGGTCGAACCAGGCGTGCAGCGCGTACTGCCACTGGTCGAAGCGGCAGTTGACGTGGCCGCTGTCGTCGGCCTCCTCGCAGGTGGTCGCGCCGGCCGAGCCGTGGTCCCACTGGCCGACCCACACCTTGTCGTCGTCGCGCGGGGTGCGGTCGCCGAAGAACCACTCGGCCGCGGGGATCCGGGCCGCATCGTCGTTGACGCCGTGGATCATGAAGATCGGGATGTCGGCCGCCGCGGCACCGGCGCGGTGGTCGCGCTCGGCGTGCCAGTTCTGGTACTGGCCGGTGACCTGCCCGTGACCGGCGAGCGCGGCCGAGCTCAGCAGCCCGCAGCCGACCTGCGGGTTGGGGCCGGCGTGCTCGAAGTTTGCCCCGCCGGGCAGGTCGCGCTCGAGCGCGAGCTGCTCGTAGGCGATCACCGGACCGATGTACTGCAGGAACCACGGCACCCCCTGGTGGAACTGGTGGTCGTACATCGACGCCAGCCCCGCGCTGGGCGCGATGGTGACCAGGCCCTCGGGGTCCATCGCCGCCGCGACCGAGGGGGTGGAGCCGACGTAGGAGTGGCCCGTCATGCCGACCCTGCCATTGGACCAGTCGGCGGCGGCGGCCCACTCGACCACGTCGCGCAGATCCTTGGCGTCGTCCGGGCCGAGGTGGTCGAGGCAGCCGGTGGAGCGGTCGGTACCGCGCAGGGCCACCATCGCCACGGCGTAGCCGCGCGGTGCGAAGTAGCCGGTCAGGCCGAGCTTTGCTCCGTCCTCGTCCTCGGGGTCGGGGAAGATGCGGATGCCGTCGTAGTCGGCCAGCGTGCCGTGGTAGGGGCTGGCCTCCATGATGACGGGCAACCCGCCACCGGCCTCGCCCTCGGCGCCGTCCCTCCCCCCGTCGGGATAGAGCTCCGGGTACTCGTCGGGGTCGGGGCGGGTGACCAGCACGGAGAGGGTCTCGCCGTCGTGGGCCTCCACGTCGAAGCGCTCCGTGACGATCTCGGAGTACTCGTCCTCCGAGAGCTCATCCGCCCGGTCGATGTAGTCGGCCGGAGCCAGGTCGGGCTGCTCGCCGGGCGGCGACTCGACGGGGCCACGACCCTGCCCGGGATGGTCGCTGGGTGGGCCCTGGCCGGACTGGTCGCCGGGTGGGCCGGCGGCGACCAGCGAGAGCGCGAGGATGGCGGTGGCGACCGCAGCGCGGGAGTGCGCACGCATGAGGGAGTCCTCGGTTCGAGAGTGGACGAAGGGACACCCTCGAACATTCCGCGCCGGAGCACCGGATTCCTCCCCGCGCGGGGAGGAGGCCCGGGAGGCTCACACGTCCGTGGTGTCGCCGAGGTCCTCGCCGAAGCCTCGGCGCAGGATCTCACGCGCATGTGCCCGCACCGCAGGGTCCACGCTCTCGGCCATCGCCTCACGCAGCTGCCGGGCGAAGGCCGCACCGCTGCTGTCGATCGACAGGTGCCACCCCTGGACCTGCTCACCCAGCACCGCCGGGGTCTGCGCGACGGCGTCGAGGTAGTCCGCCCAGGCGTCGTGATGCGCGAGATAGGCCGCCCGCACCTCCTCCACCGGACCGTCGGCGATCGCAGCGGCCAACCTCGGGCGCACCTCGGCAAGCTCCGCCGCCCCGGCGTCGGCGGCGCGGCCCACGCGCTCCAGGGACGCCTCGCGCCCGAGCTCGTCCGCCTCGTCGACGATTCCCCGCACCTGCTCCTGGAACCCCAGCATGGCTCGTTCGGACTCGTCGATGTGCGCCAGCAGCCGCGCCCAGGCGGCGTCGCGCCCGCTGAGCCGGCTCGCGTCGGCGGCCTGCCGCTCC
>SKLC01000136.1 GCA_007123425.1 Nitriliruptoraceae bacterium | reverse complement strand
CGGACCCGCCGGGCGAGCCGGTGGACCGCAGCGCCCTGCAGCGCGCGCTCGCGCAGCTGCTGGACACCGCCGTGGGCGAGCTCGACGACGCCGACCTCGGCGTGCTGGTCGTGGATCCGGACGGGGCCGAGCTGCTGGCCCACGGGGCGGAGGAGGCGCTGCTGCCCGCCTCGACGCTGAAGCTGGTCACCGCGGCCGCGATCCTGGTGACCCTGGGACCGGATGCGCGCCTGGCCACGACCGTGTCCACCACGGCGCCGGTCGACGACGACGGGGTCGTGCGCGGGGACCTGCATCTGGTCGGGACCGGCGACCCCCTGCTGGCGACGCCCGCCTACGGGCGCTGGGTCTATCCGGCCCGCCCCCGCACGCCGCTGGAGGATCTGGCCGATCAGGTCGCGGCGGCGGGGGTTGCGGGCGTCGAGGGCGCCCTGGTGGGCACCGCCCCCGGCTTCGAGGGGCCGCTGGAGGCCCAGGGATGGCGGCAGAGCTACTTCCAGGACCTCAACGCCCGGCGGATCGCCGGGCTCACCACCGATGCCGGGGTGGAGACGCTGGTCACCTGGCCGGAGGCGGACGACGAGGGCAACGGGGACGACGAGGGCGAGGAGCCCGACCCGCGCGAGCGGCCGTCGGCCAGCGACCCGGACGCCGAGCCGGACCGGGTGCGCATCGATCAGGCCGACGACCCGACCGCCCACGCCGCGGCCGAGCTCGTCCGCCTGCTCGCCGAGCGGGGCATCGAGGTCACCGAGGGCGCGGGCACCGAGCCGACCGACGCGCATCATCTGGGCACGCTGGCCCGGGTCGAGAGCCGGCCGATGGGCGAGGTCCTGCGCTTCATGGTGCAGCGCAGCGACAATCAGATCGCGGACACGCTGCTGCACGTCGCCGGGCGCGTTCGCACGGGCACGGGCTCGTGGGAGGCGGGTGAGCGAGCGGTGCTGCAGGTGCTCGATCACCTCGGCGTCGATCGCCGCGGCGTGGCCGTCACCGATGGCTCCGGCCTGTCGCGCGATGCGCGGCTGACCGCCACCGCCCTCGTCGAGCTCGACCGCGCCATGACCCGGCACCGCCACGCCGAGGTGTGGTCGTCGCTGATGGCCGTCGCGGGCGAGGAGGGCACGCTGCGCTCGCGACTGCGCAACACCCCCGCGGAGGGGCGACTGCTGGCCAAGACCGGCAGCCTGCGCGATGTCGTCTCCCTGTCGGGCTTCGTCCACCACGAGACGGACCGGCATCACTTCGCCGTGATCGCGAACGACGCCTCCGGTGCCGACCGGGGCGTGGTCCGGGCCTTCCTCGACGAGCTCTCGGTCCACCTCGCCGCGGACCTGCTGGCCTGCGAGGCGGTCATCGAGGACGACGACGATCGCGAGGACGGGCCGCTGGGCCGCCCCCCGCTGCTCGTGGCCTGCTGACCCACGGGGCACCGCGGGCGCGGTCGGGCGCCGGGATCACCGACGAGTTGGGGATCGCCGGGCGTCGCGGCCTACGGTTGCGCCGCTTTCTCTCTCCCGCACCCACGCACGGAAGGACGATCGTGGACCGCCACGAGGTCGACCTGACGATCATCGGCGCCGGCCCGTCCGGGCTGTACGCCGCCTACTACGCCGGCTTCCGCGGCCTGACGACGGCCCTGGTGGACTCGCTGCCCGAGCCCGGCGGGCAGGTCAGCGCCCTGTACCCGGAGAAGATGATCTACGACGTCGCCGGCTTCCCGGCGGTTCGCGGCCAGGAGCTCATCGACCGGCTGGTCGAGCAGGCCGCGCCGTACGAGCCCACCTACCTGCTCAACCAGCGTGCCGAGCAGCTGGACAAGCAGGAGGACGGCAGCTTCATCGTCGGCACCCACAAGGGCGCCCAGGTCCACACCAAGTCGGTGATCATCACCGGCGGCATCGGGACCTTCACTCCGCGGCCCCTGCCCGACGGGGAGACCTTCGAGGGCCGCGGCCTGGTGTACTTCGTGCCCAGGCTCGAGGTGATGCGCGACAAGGACGTGCTGATCGTGGGCGGGGGCGACAGCGCCTTCGACTGGGCGCTGAACCTCGAGGACATCGCGCGCTCGATCACGTTGATCCACCGCCGTGACCGCTTCCGCGCCCACGAGGACACCGTGGAGAAGGTCAAGGCCTCCTCGGTGCGGCTGCTGACCTTCACCGAGGTCGCCCAGATCCACGGCGACGAGGAGATCGAGGCGGTCACCATCTTCAACAACCAGACCGACGAGCGCGAGACCATCAAGGCCCAGGGCGTCGTCGCGGCGCTGGGCTTCAAGTCGGACCTCGGGCCGCTGAAGTCGTGGGACATCGAGATCGACAAGCGCAACATCGTGGTCGACACCCGGATGGAGACCAGCGTCGAGGGCGTGTTCGCCGGCGGTGACATCACCGACTACGAGGGCAAGGTGCGCCTCATCTCGGTGGGCTTCGGCGAGGCGGCCACGGCCGTCAACAACGCCGCGGTCTACATCGACCCCTCGGCGAAGGTCTTCCCGGGCCACTCGTCGGGCTGAGCGCTCGCGAGCGCCCCGGGCCGGTTGCCGTCCGCCTACAGCTGGTCGATCGGCACGACCCGCGCCCGGGGCCCGTAGGCCGGGGCACGCGGCCCCGCGGCCAGCAGCAGCCGCACGACCCGGCCGCGATGCCCGCCGAACGGAGCGAGCAGATCGAGCATGCGTGCGTCGCTGGCCCGGGGCTCGCCGGCCAGGCACCACGCCACGTGGTGCTTGACGTGGTAGTCGCCGACCTCGACCGCATCGGCGTGGCCAGCCGCGACCCGCAGCACCAGCGCCGCGGTCCAGGGCCCGATGCCGGGGACCGCGGTCATCCTGGCCATCGCGGCCTCGTGAGGCAGCGCGATGGCCTCCTGCAGCCGCTGCTCGCGCCGGACCGCTGCCCGGATCGCCCGCGCACGTGCGCGCTCGACGCCCAGGCGGTGCCACTCCCAGTCGGGCAGCGCCGCCAGTCGCGCGGCGGAGGGGGCCAGCAGCAGGCCGTGCGGGCCCGGAGCAGGCTCGCCCCATCG
>SKLC01000133.1 GCA_007123425.1 Nitriliruptoraceae bacterium | reverse complement strand
GACGGCCGGGGCCCGCCGCTGCACGGCAGCATCGCAGGCGGCGGCGGTGGTGTCAGGGCTTACGGCGCGGCCTCCGCAGGCGCGGGCGGGTGCGGCACCCGGGAGAGCAGCGCGAGCACGGCCACCGCCACCGGCAGGACCAGCAGCAGGCGCAGCACCGACACGTAGCCGCCGGTCAGGTCCCGGCCCAGCGAGAGGGCGAGCGGGCCGAAGGCGGTCGAGCCCACCATCAGGCTCATCACCAGGCCGCGGATCGCGCCCACGTGGCGGACGCCGAAGAGCTTGGGCATGCCCGCGGCCTCGACCGCGCGCGCCGTGCCGCCGCTGGCGCCGAGGCCGATCGCGTAGAGCACCACGGACAGGTCCGGGCCCACCCACGGCAGCGCGATCATCGAGGCGGAGAGCAGCGCCATCGCCGCGGGGAGCAGGACCCGGACGGGGACGCGGTCCATCAGCGCCCCGGCGCCCAGCGACGCCCCCAGCGTGGCCAGCGTCTGGGGCAGGAAGTTGGCCGCGGCCTGGGTGGGGGTGAGGCCCTGCTGGCCCAGCAGGTCGAACTGGTGGAAGGTCATGCCGGTCCCGATCAGCCCGGTGGCGACCACCCCGCCGGCCAGCGCCCAGAACATGCCCGTGCCCACGGCCTGGCGGCGGGTGTAGCCGCCGGTGGGCGCCGCCGAGGCCGCCTCCTCGTCGGAGATCCCGTCGACCTGCTGCCCGACGTCCTCGGGCCGGTCGATCATGCCCAGCCGGGCGATGGGCAGCACGAGCAGCAGCACGGCGGCCGCCGCGACCAGCCAGGCGTTGCGCCACCCGATGACCTCGATGAGAGGGGTCATCGCGATCGGGGTCAGGGGCATCATCGCGCCCCCGACCGCAGTGACCAGGCCCACGGCCAGGCCCCGGCGGCGCTCGAACCAGTACGACACCGAGGTGGTGGCGATCAGCGTCAGCCCGCCCTGGCCCAGCATGCGGATGCCCGCGTAGCCCACCGCGAGGGTGACCACGCCCTGCACGCCGGCCATGGCGGCGAGCACGACGCCGAACAGCCCGCCCACCACCGTCATCGCGAAGCGGGTGCCGCGCTGGTCCAGCACGCTGCCGACCCGGGGCATGGCCAGCGCGCCGGTGAGCGTGCCCACGAGGTAGGCGCCCGACACCTGCGACCGCGTCAGCCCCAGCCCGTCGATCATCGGGTCGACGAAGGCCGAGACCCCCACGGTCTGGCCCGGGCCGGTGAGCACCAGGGCGAGCGCGGCCAGGGCGACGATGCGCCACCCCGAGAAGCGGCGCCGGGCCCCGGCGCCACCGCCGCCCATCGCGTCCGGATCGGGGCGGTGCCTCATCCGAGCAGCACCGTGTCCAGGCGCAGCTCCGGGTGGTCACGCTCGATGCGCTCGGCGACGTAGCGCGAGCGGAACAGCGCCAGCGGCGTGCCCGACGAGCGGTGGTAGACCGACACGTCGCGCATCGCCGCCAGCCGCTCGGCGCTGGCCTCGTCGGTGCCCCGCGCGGTGTCCCAGCCCACCGGCTCGAAGCGCACGGGCGAGCCGAACTCGTGCTCCATGCGCCACTCGGCGACGTCGAACTGCAGCCGCCCCACCGCCGCCAGCAGCGGCGCCTGGTCGCCGAGGTCGGGGTGGCGCAGCACCTGCACCACGCCTTCCTCGTCGAGCTGCTCGATGCCGCGGCGGAACTGCTTGACCTTGGAGCGGTCGGCCGGCCGGGCCTCGAGGAAGTGCTCCGGGGTGAAGGTGGGGATCGGGGGGAAGCGCACGGGGTCGTCGACGTAGAGGGTGTCGCCGGCGCGCAGGTCGGAGACGTTGACCAGCCCCACGACGTCGCCGGGGTAGGCCTCCTCGACGGTCTCGCGCTCGCGGCCGAACACCTGGTGGGCGTACTTGGCGGCGATCTTCTTGCCGGTGCGCTCGCAGGTCAGCGTCGAGCCCCGCTCGAACACGCCGGAGCAGACCCGCAGGAACGCCAGCTGGTCGCGGTGGCGGGGGTCGAGGTTGGCCTGGACCTTGAACACCAGCCCGGAGAAGGGCGCGTCGACGGGGCGCGGGTGGCCGTCGGCGTCCTCGCGGGCACCGGGCGGGGGCGCCAGGCCCGCCACGGCGTCCAGCAGCAGCCGCACCCCGAAGTTCGACAGCGCCGAGCCGAAGAACACCGGCGTCGCCTCGCCGGAGAGGAACTCGTCGCGGTCGACGTCCGCGCCGATCTCATCGAGCAGCTCCACCTCGTCGGCGGTGTCCTCGTCGACCTGGCCGTCGCCGCGCTGCCAGGTGGTGGTCTGCTCCCCTCCCTTCGTGGCGCCGTGGGCGGTCACCTCGAAGCGGTGGAAGGTCTGGTCGCGACGGTCGACCACGCCCTCGAAGCGGCCCTGGGGCTTGACCGGCCAGGTCACCGGGTGGGCCGTGATGGAGAGCTTCGCCTCGATGTCGTCGAGGATCTCCAGTGGCTCCGGAGAGGGACGGTCCATCTTGTTGACGAAGGTGATGACGGGCGTGCCGCGCTGGCGGCAGACGGCGAACAGCTTCTCGGTCTGGGGCTCGACGCCGCCGGCAGCGTCGAGCACCATCACCGCGGCATCGACGCCGGAGAGCACCCGGTAGGTGTCCTCGGAGAAGTCCTTGTGGCCGGGGGTGTCGAGGAGGTTGAACACGTAGCCGTCGTGCTCGAAGCGCAGCACCGTGGAGGAGACCGAGATGCCGCGCTTCTTCTCCATCTCCAGCCAGTCGCTCGTCGCGGCCCGCTCGGCCTTGCGCGACTGCACCGCCCCGGCCTCGCGGATGGCGCCGGAGTACAGCAGGAACTTCTCGGTCAGCGTCGTCTTCCCGGCGTCCGGGTGGGAGATGATCGCGAAGGTGCGGCGGCGCGCGGCCTCGCGGGTGAGTGCAGCAGTCGACACGATGGACCTCGGGCGGCAAGCGAGATGGTCGCGACGGCTCGAGCGGGTGCCGGTCGGACCGAGGAGGGTGGTGCTCACAGGGTGCCCTGCCGGACCCGGGTGAGCGAATCGGGCTGCCTGCCGGG
>SKLC01000170.1 GCA_007123425.1 Nitriliruptoraceae bacterium | reverse complement strand
GTCGGCGGGCCGCCACGGCCCTCGGCGCAGCCGCCCGCAGCTCGTCGAGCAGCTGCTCGCGCGTGCGGCCCGCACGCTCGTGGACCTGCAGCTCGTTCATGCCGTCGACGAGATCGGCGTCCGGCAGCAGCCGCCGGCCGAGGCGGGCCTGACGCCGCATCTCCCGCAGGCGGGCAGCCCACTGGGCCGCGCCGGCGAGGTGGGCCACCATCGCCCGTACGTCCCACCCGGTGCAGTCCGTCGGTCGGGCCCAGGCCCGCTCGTCGAGCTGTGCGAGCAGGTCGAGCAGCAGGGCGTAGTCGTGCTCGGCGGCGCGCATCCAGTCGGTGTGGCGCATCGGCGAGGTCAGGGTCGGCTCGGTGGTCGTCGGCGTGGTGTCGTCGGGCGTCCCGCTCATGACGACACCAACCCGTGGGCCCGTGCCGCCGCGGCGACCGAGAGCCCGGACGAGCGTGGTGTGGGTGACCGGGGGACGGTGGGGTCGGAGCGTGGCATGTGTGCCTCCTGGAGTCGGTGCCTGGCGACGCGCCTAACGCTGTTCGTTCTACGCCGCCGACACCCGAATGTCAATAGTTTTTCCGAACATCGTTCGTGCTCGCGGTAGGCTGCCCTTCCGCGGCATCGGTCGCGGACCCGGAGCGCCAAGGAGCGCCAGTGAGCGATCGCAGGGCACAGCGGCACGCCGCCACGCGGCAGGAGATCCTCGACGCCGCCTGGAACCTCGCCCGCAGCCACGGCCTCACCGGATGGTCCCTGCGGGAGCTCGCCGCGTCGGTGGGCATGCGGGCGCCCTCGCTGTACGTCTACTTCGACGGCAAGGACGCCATCTACGACGCCATGTTCGCCCAGGGCTACCGGCAGCTGCTCGAGCGGATCGGGCGGCTGCCCACGGCTGGTGAGCCCGTCGAGGTGCTCCGCGGCGCCGCCCGCGAGTTCTTCGACTTCTACGTCGAGGACGCGGCCCGCCATCAGCTGCTCTTCCTCCGGGTCGTGCCCGGCTTCGAGCCGTCGCCGGAGTCCTACGCGCTGGCCCGCGACGTGGTGGCGCGCCTGCGCGAGGTGCTGGCCGACGCGGGCCTCGACCGGCCCGAGGCGGTCGACCTGTGGACGGCGCTGTTCACGGGCCTGGCCTCGCAGCAGGCCAGCAACGACCCCGGCGGTGACCGCTGGCAACGGCTGCTCGACCGGGCCGTGGACATGTTCGTCGCGAGCGAGGCGCCGGCGACGTGACACGCCGCGTCACTTCGCGTTGAAGTACTTCGCCTCGGGGTGGTGCACGACGATCGCGGAGGTCGACTGCTCGGGGTGGAGCATGAACTCCTCGGAGACCTCGACGCCGATCTGGGAGAAGTCGAGCATCGTGTCGAGCTTGACCTGGTCCTCGAGGTCGGGGCAGGCCGCGTAGCCGAAGGAGTAGCGCGAGCCGCGGTAGCCCTGCCGGAACCAGTCCTGCTTGGTCTCGCCGTCCTCCTCGGTCATGCCGAGCTCCTCGCGCACGCGCCGGTGCCACAGCTCGGCGAGCGCCTCGGCCATCTCGACGCCGAAGCCGTGCGTGAACAGGTAGTCCTGGTAGCGGTCGGCGGCGAACAGCTCCGCGGCGACCTCGGAGATGCGCCACCCCATGGTCACGCACTGGGCGGCCAGCAGGTCGGGCTTGCCGGTCTCGACGTCGCGGAAGAAGTCGGAGATGTCGAGGAAGCGGCCCCGGGTCTGGCGCGGGAAGGTGAAGCGCACCAGCTCGCGCTCCAGCGGGGCGTCCGGCTCCCACACCACCAGGTCGTCGCCGTCGCGGTTGGCGGGCCAGTAGCCGTAGACGACCTGCGGGGCGAGGATGCGCTGCGTCTTGGCCTGGTCGATCAGGCCCCGCAGGGCCGGCCAGGCGTGCTCCTCGAGCAGCTGCTGGTACTCCTCGGGCGAGCGGTCACCCGGGGTGAAGCCCCACTGGTTGCGGAACAGCGCGATCTCGTTGATCAGCGGATGGATCTCGTCGACGCTGATCCCCGCCACCGTGCGCGGCCCCCAGAACGGCGGGGTGGGCACGTCGACGTCGGTGGCCACCGCCGAGCGCGGCCGGCCCTGCGCGTCGCGCGCCGGGGGCTCCTCCTGTTTGGGGGTCTTGGTGGGGGTGCGCCGCTCGCGGCGGCCGGTGAGCTCCTCGGGCAGCGCCCGGCCCTCGCGGCGCGCCTCCATGACCGTGTCCAGCACCTGCAGGCCCTCGAAGGCGTCCTTGCAGTAGAAGACGTCGCCCTCGTACAGCTCGCGCAGGTCGTCCTCGACGAAGCCGCGGGTCAGCGCCGCGCCGCCCAGCAGGGTCGGCAGCTCGGCCATCCCGCGGGTGTTCATCTCCGCGAGGTTGTCCTTCATGATCACGGTCGACTTCACCAGCAGGCCGCTCATCCCCACCGCGTCGGCGCCGTGCTCGGCCGCCGCGTCGAGGATCGCGTCGATCGGCTGCTTGATCCCGAGGTTGACGACGTCGTAGCCGTTGTTGCGCAGGATGATGTCGACCAGGTTCTTGCCGATGTCGTGCACGTCGCCCTTGACCGTGGCCAGCACGATCGTGCCCTTCGACGACGCGCCGCCCTCGCCCTCGATGTGGGGCTCGAGGTGGGCGACCGCCGCCTTCATCGCCTCCGCCGACTGGAGCACGAAGGGCAGCTGCATCTGCCCGGCGCCGAACAGGTCGCCCACGATCTTCATCCCGCCCAGCAGGAAGCGGTTGATGATGGTCAGCGGCTCGTGCTCGGCCATCGCCTCGTCGAGGTCGGCCTCGATCCCGTCGCGGTCGCCGTCGATGATGCGCCGCTCGAGGCGCTCCTCGACCGGCAGCGAGGCGAGCTCCTCCGCGGAGGCCCTCGACTCCGTGGCACCCTCGAACAGGCGCATCAGCTCGTGCAGTGGGTCGTAGTCCTGGGTGGCGCGCCCGCCCTGGCCCTCGTCCCCGCGGCGGTCGTGGATGAGGTCGGTGGCGACGGTGAGCTGCTCGTCGTCGATGCGGTGCAGCGGCAGGATCTTGCCCGGGTGCACGATCGCGGAGTCCAGCCC
>SKLC01000144.1 GCA_007123425.1 Nitriliruptoraceae bacterium | reverse complement strand
GTCGTGCGCCCCGGCGCCTTGCGGCAGAACGAGGCGAAGTCGTGCTCGCCGAGCAGCAGGCGCCCGGCGGCGCGCATCGCCGGGACGTCCAGCGCCTGGCCGACGTGCCAGCGGTCGTGGCGCTCCAGCGGCGAGAGCCGGGGCGCATCGACCAGGCGGTAGCGGTAGGCCCGCTCGGTGGCGCTGAAGCGGGCGTCGAACTGGCCCGAGACGCGCCTGACGCGCCAGACCGTGATGGCCGGGCCCACGAGGCGGTCGAGCCGGTCGGCGAGCACGTCCGGCTCGCGCACCGCGCGGCCCACCCGGCCGGCGTCGGGGTCGACGTCGAGGTGGACGACCTGGGCCAGGGCGTGCACGCCGCGATCGGTGCGTCCGGCACAGGTGGTGCGCACCTGCTCGCCCAGCAGGCGGTGCAGGGCGTCCTCGAGGACCCCCTGCACCGTGCGCTGGTCCGGCTGGCGGGCGAACCCCGCGAAGGGCGCGCCGTCGTAGGCGAGGTCGATCCGCAGCCGGCGGAGAGCGGCCATGACGCCTACGAGCTCTTGGGCTCGTCCTCGTCGTCGCCGGCCGCGTCCTCGTCGGAGGCCGCGGGCTGCTCCTCGGCGTCGGCGGCCTCGTCGGGCGAGTCCGCGCTGTCGGGCGAGTCGACGCTCTCCGGCGAGTCGGGCGAGGAGGGGCTGTCCGGCGAGGACGCCTCGCCCTCGTCGTCCTCCGCGTCGGCGGCCAGGTCGTCGAGCACCGCGGTGCCCACGCCGGCCTCGGGCTCGGGCTGGCGGCGCCGACGGCGGCCGAACAGGCCACGGCTGCGACCCTGCTTGGCCTCCTCGATGGCCTCCTCGCCACCCTGGGCGCCCTGCTCGACGAGCTCGATCACGGCCATCGGCGCGTTGTCGCCGGGGCGCGGCCCCAGCTTGAGGATGCGCGTGTAGCCGCCGTTGCGGTCGGCGAAGCGCGGGCCGACCTCCTCGAAGAGGTAGGCCACCACGTCACGGTCGCGGAGCTTGCTCAGCACCTGGCGCCGGTTGTGGAGGTCACCGCGCTTGGCCTTGGTGATCAGCCGCTCGGCGTAGGGCTGCAGCGTCTTGGCCTTGGCCTCGGTGGTGGTGATCCGGCCATGGCGGAAGAGGTCGCTCGCGAGGTTGGCGAGCAGCAGCTTCTGGTGCGCCGGGCCGGCGCCGAGCCGGGGGCCTCGCTTGGGGGACGGCATCGGTGGAACCTTCCGTGACTTCGTGCGCCGGGCTCGCGGTCGATCCCGGCGGATGGCTGCGCTCGAGGTGCGCGCTCGTCGACCCGGGCGTGGGAGGGCCGCGGCCAGCCCACGCCCCGGGTGCCTACTCCTTGAGCGCGATCCCGAGCTCGGTGAGCTTGTCCTTGACCTCATCGACGGACTTGGAGCCGAAGTTGCGGATCTCGAGCAGGTCCTGCTCGGTCTTGCTCCGCAGCTCGCCCACGGTGGCAACGCCCTCGCGCTTGAGGCAGTTGTAGGAGCGCACCGAGAGGTCGAGGTCCTCGATCGGCATCGACTCGACCGGGTCCTGGCTGCCGATGCCCGCCAGGGCCTCCTCGGGGGAGACCACGATGCCGCCGGGGCCAGAGGCGTCGTACTCGGCGAACTGCTCGAACAGGCCCTTGAGCGTCTCGCCGGCCGACGAGAGCGCCTGCGCGGGCGAGACGGAGCCGTCGGTCTCGACGTCGACGATGAGCTTGTCGTAGTTGGTCATCTGCTCCACGCGGGTGGACTCGACCCGGTAGGAGACGCGGCGCACGGGGCTGAACACCGAGTCGACGGCGATGACGCCGATCGGGTCGCCCGAGCGCTTGTTCTCGTCGGCGGTGGCATAGCCACGGCCCCGCTCGACCGTGAGGTACATCTCGAGGTGGCCGTTGGCGTTGAGGGTGGCAATGTGCAGGTCCTCGTTGACCACCTCGACCTGCGAGGGCGCGAAGATGTTCTCCGCGGTCAGCACGCCGGGCCCGTCACCGCCGAGGAAGATCTCGATGGACTCGTCGGAGTCGGAGCGGACCACGAGGTCCTTGATGTTGAGGATGATGTCGGTCACGTCCTCCTTGACGCCCTCGATGGCCGAGAACTCGTGGAGGACCGACCCGCCCTCGGGGCCGGCGGCCTGGGCCGAGGTGAAGCGGATCCGGGTCACGGCCGCGCCGGGCACCGAGCTCAGCAGCGTGCGGCGCAGCGAGTTGCCGATCGTGTAGCCGAAGCCGGGCTCGAGCGGATCGACCGTGAACCGCGAGCGGGAGCCCTCGACGACGACCTCCTCGTCCAGTCGCGGGCGGTAGGCGACGAACGGGGAGCCCGAGCCGGTCTCGCCCAGGCTGATCACGCCGTCCTCGTCGTAGAAGCCGAAGTCGGACATCGGCACATCTCCTCATCTGGTTCGGCGGGGACGTCCCCCCGCCACGCGACGCCCTCGATCCCGGGGCCATCGGCGTCGCGCTCTCGACCTCCGCGGCCCGATGTCCCGGGTCGGGCCGCGGGCCACCGACGGGCGCCGGTGGCGGTGACGTGGTGTGTGGTTCGGCGGCCCGACGATGGGGCCGCGTGGTGGCTACTTCGAGTACAGCTCGACGATCATCTGCTCCTGCACCGGAGCATCGATCTGCGAGCGCACGGGCCGGTCGACGACCGTGATCTTGAAGGCGTCCGCGTCGCTGGTCAGCCAGCCCGGCACCTCACGGCTGCCGAAGACCTCCAGCGAGCCGATGACGGCCTGGGACTCGCGTGCCCGCTGCTTGATCTCGATGACGTCGCCCGGCTTGACCCGATACGAGGGCACGTTGGTCGTGCGCCCGTTGACCAGGATGTGGCGGTGGCTGACCATCTGGCGCGCCTCGGAGCGGGTCCGGGCGAAGCCACCGCGGTAGACGATGTTGTCGAGGCGCAGCTCGAGCAGGATCAGCAGATTCTCACCGGTGCGGCCCTCCTTGCGGTTGGCCTCCTCGTAGTAGCGGCGGAACTGCTTCTCGAGCACGCCGTAGAAGTAGCGCGCCTTCTGCTTCTCACGCAGCTGCAGGAGGTACTCGGACTC
>SKLC01000277.1 GCA_007123425.1 Nitriliruptoraceae bacterium | reverse complement strand
GCGACCGCACGGCCACGCGCAGGTGCAGGCGCCGCACCGGGCTGTGGTGGCGGTCACCCGGCGCGGCCGGGCTGCCGGGGCGGGTGGCTGCGGCGGGTCCGGCACGCTTGTACGGTGGGGCACGTCACCGACACGATTCACGAGGAACTTGTGCTGCAGGTCAGCGACGCCGCCGTCGGCGTGCTCGAGGAGGCGCGCAGCGCCCAGGAGGTCCCCGACTCCTTCGGGGTGCGCGTCTTCGCCCAGGCCGACGAGGCGGGACAGACCGGCCTGGCGCTCGCCTTCGCCGAGGAGCCGGCCGACGGTGATGCGGTCACCGAGCAGAGCGGCACGGAGATCTTCGTCGCCGAGGAGCTCGCCGAGCCGCTGGCCACCACCGTGCTCGACGTCGAGCAGACCCCTGAGGGCCCGCAGCTCGCGCTCGTCCCCCAGGACGACGAGGAGCAGTAGCGCCGCTGCGCGATCGGCTGCTGCCGGGGCGTGGCCCCGGCAGCGTGGGCGGCCACGTGCTGGGGCCGGCCTACTCGCCCTCGTACTTGAAGGAGACGTGGACCTTGGCGCGGTAGGCGCTGACGCCGTTCTCCTCGAGGGTCATGTCGAGCTCCTTCACCTCCGCGACGCGCAGGTTGCGGACCGAGGCGCCGGCCCGCTCCACGGCGGCCGCCGCGGCCTTCTCCCACGATTCGGTGCTGGTGCCCACCAGCTCGATCACCTTGTAGACGCTCTCCGCCATCGTCGTGCTCTCCCATCGGCGTGTGGTCGGCCGCGCTCTGCGGCCCGGGGTCGACCTTGGTGGGTGCCTGAGGCGTCGTCAACGGGCCGGATGGCCGGGCCGCAAGGCCCCGGGCGGTCTCGGCCCCCACCGCTCGCGCGGCGGATGGCCGGTCCCGAGCTGACCGCGGGCCCGGGCGAACGGAGGGGAGTGCCGGCCCCGGCGCGGTGTGCGGCACGCGATGCTGGCCGCACCGACGGTGCCACCTCGGCTGTCGTGCGCGGCAGGCTCGAGGTCCGCCAGCGGCTGGCCGGTCCGACGTGAAAGGCGCACATGTCCGCGGATGCCGAGCGCGACCAGGAGATGACCACCGCCACGACGAGCGACACGCTCGCGGCGGTCGGCGAGGTGCTGGGGCCCACGATCGCCAAGGGGGTGATCATCCGGCGCCCCGGGGTGCTGCGGGTGGCCGACCGGCTCGACGCCGACCAGCGCGCGGTGGCCCGGATGCAGGCGCTGCGCGACACCTACGGTCCGGGGCCCGTGCGCCTCAACGTGCCGGGGCGCACGCTCGCCCTCGTGCTCGACCCCGATGACGTCAAGCGGGTGCTGGCCGGCGCGCCGGAGCCCTTCGCCCCGGCCAGCACGGAGAAGCGCTCGGCGCTGGCCCACTTCCAGCCGCAGGGCGTGCTGGCCTCGCACGGGGCCGCCCGGGAGGACCGGCGGGCCTTCAACGAGCAGGTGCTGGAATCCGACCTGCCGGTCCACCACCTCGCCGAGCCGCTGATGGCCAAGGCCGGCGAGGAGGCGGGCCGGCTCGCCGAGCAGATGGGGCGTGACCGGCGGCTGACCTGGCCCGCCTACGTCGACGCCTGGTGGCGCATGGTCCGCCGTGTGGTGCTGGGCGACGGTGCCCGCGACGACCACGCGGTGACCGACCTGCTCGCCGACCTGCGCGCGGCCGCGAACTTCGCCTTCCTGCGCCCGACGCCCACGCAGACGCGGCGGCGCTTCTTCCGGCAGCTGCAGGGCCACCTCGACCGCGCCGAGCCGGACAGCCTCGCCGGCGTGGTCGCGGACGTGCCCACCACGGAGCTGACCCGGCCGGAGCAGCAGGTGCCCCAGTGGCTCTTCGCCTACGACGCCGCGGCCTGGGCCTCCTACCGCGCGCTGGCGCTGCTCGCCAGCCATCCCGAGGAGGCCGAGCGCGCACGGGACGACCTCGCCGGCTCGACCGGGCCCCTGGCGGGCGACTCCGAGCTGCTGCGCGCCAGCATGCTGGAGTCGCTGCGGCTGTGGCCCACCACCCCGGTGGTGCTGCGCGACACGACGGCGCCGACCCGGTGGGCCTCGGGGGTGCTGCCGGCCGGGGCGAGCCTGGTGATCTTCGCCCCGCTGTTCCACCGCGACCGGGCGGCGCTCGCGGCGGCCGACGGCTTCGACCCCGGGATGTGGACGGGACGCACCGGCGGTGAGCCGCTGGGCCGCATCACCGACGACGACTGGCCGCTGATCCCCTTCTCCGCCGGCCCGGCCGTGTGCCCCGGCCGCAACCTGGTGCTGCTGACCGCCAGCGCGATGCTCGCCACCCTGCTCACCGAGCACGACATCCGGCTCGAGCGGCCGGGCCGGCTCGGTCCGGATCAGGCGCTGCCGGGCACGCTCAACCCCTTCGAGCTGCGCTTCGCCGCCCATCCTCGGGCACGGCCGGACGCCGTGGCCTGACGAGGGCGGCTCACCCCGTCGTCTCACGGCTGCGTTGGCTGCGGTGGATGCCGAGCAGGAGCATCCCTGCGGCCAGCAGCAGCACGGCAGGCACCGGGACGCCCAGCCACCGGTCCGGGTCGTAGGTGCCCTGCACGAGCATGATCCCGAGCCCACCGGACGTGGCCAGGACGCCGAGGCCGGTGCGCCAGGGCCCGCCCGGGCCCGGCTCGCCGGCGCCCTCCAGCCTGCGGAACAGCAGGACCAGTGGCACGAGCGCGAGGGTGCACAGCAGCAGCCAAGGGGGCCGCAGCGCCCACCACTGCCCGTCGATCGCGGTGGTCTGCGGCCACCATCCCGTGAGGTGGGTCAGCGAGGCCACGATCACCAGCGCGGTCATGTGCCACAGGAACACGGTGATGATCACGGTGCCCAGGGAGGCGACGCCCGCCCACAGCACCGGCCGTCGCTCGAGGAGCCGGGCCGCGGACGCCCGCAGGGCGAGCACGACACCGGCCTGCGCGACGGTCAGGGCCAGCAGCGCCAGCGTGGGGGGCGTCGCGTTCGAGTCCGCGTCGGCCTGCAGGCCCACCATGCTCAAGGGGTAGCCCGCCACGGCGACGAGCACGACGGCGGC
>SKLC01000414.1 GCA_007123425.1 Nitriliruptoraceae bacterium | reverse complement strand
CCTCGCGCACCTGCACGCCCAGGGCATCCGCAAGGGCGTGCCCGGCCTGACCCGCTGGTCCCCGGCGCAGGTCCGCCGCGCCCAGCCGAACCTCTCGCCCGAGGTGATCTCTGCGCTGTGGGCCCCCACCGCCGGGGTGATCAACCCCTACGAGGCCGTGCTGCTCATCGCCGACAACGCCGCCCGCAACGGCGTCGAGATCGCGGTCGAGGAGCCCGTGGTGGCCATCGACCCGCCGGACCCCGCCGACCCCGACGGGCCGCTCGTGCTGCGCACCCCGACGCGCGCGCTCGCCAGCCGGTTCGTGGTCAACGCGGCGGGGCTGCACGCCGACGAGATCGCCGCGATGGCCGGGGCGGGCACCTTCACCATCACCGGGCGCAAGGGCGAGGAGTACCTGCTGGACAAGCGCCTGGCCGGCCTGGTGACCAGCATCATCTTCCCCTGCCCCACCCCGACCTCCAAGGGCACGCTCGTCACCCCGACCGTCGACGGCACGATCATGGTCGGCCCGACCGCGGAGGCCACCGACGACAAGGACGACACCGCGACCACCCCCGACGGCGCAGCCGAGGTGTTCGCCGCCGCCCGACGGATGGTGCCGGTGATCGACGAGCGGGACGTGATCGCGGAGTTCGCCGGGGTGCGCGCCGTGGCCGACACCGAGGACTTCGTGCTCGGCCCCACGGCCCGGCGGGGGTTCGTCAACGCCGCCGGCATCCAGTCGCCGGGCCTGACGGCCGCCCCCGCGATCGCGGCCCACCTCATCGAGGTCCTGGCCGCCGAGGGGCTCGGGCTGCACGAGCGCGACGACTGGCGGCCCCGCGCCGAGCACCCCGTGCGCTTCGCCGTGCTCAGCGACGAGGAGCAGGCGGAGCTGGCCGCGCGCGACCCCGGCTTCGCACGGCTGGTGTGCCGCTGCGAGCTGGTCACCGAGGCCGAGGTGCTCACCGCGATCGACCGCGGCGCCCGCACCCTCGACGGGGTCAAGTTCCGCACCCGGGCGGGCATGGGGCGCTGCCAGGGCGGGGAGTGCACCTGGCCCTGCATGCAGCTGCTGGCCGCCCGCCGCGGGCTGCCCGTGACCGCGGTGACCAAGCGCGGCGGCGACTCGTGGCTGGTCTGCGAGCGCGACGACGCCGCCCACGCCACCGTGCGGGGAGGCTGAGCCGCCATGTCGGTGACCGACGCCCCCCGGCACCTCGCCTCCCACTACGACGTCGTGGTCGTCGGCGCCGGCCCCGCGGGCATGGCCGCGGCGGTGGGTGCCCGCGAGCGCGGCGCGGAGCGGGTGCTGCTCGTCGACCGGGACGCGGAGCCCGGCGGCATCCTGCTGCAGTGCATCCACGCCGGGTTCGGGCTGCACGAGTTCCGGGAGGAGCTCACCGGCCCGGAGTACGCCCAGCGGTTCCTGGAGCGGGTGCTGGAGCAGGACGTCGACGTGCTCAGCGGCGCCCACGTGGCCGACGTGACGCAGCAGCTGCGGGTGAAGCTGCTCTCGTCGGCCCACGGCGTGACCACCGTGGACGCCTCGGCGGTCGTGCTGGGGCTGGGCGCACGCGAGCGCACCCGCGCCGCGATCCACATCCCCGGCGACCGGCCCTCGGGGGTGATGACGGCGGGGCTCGCCCAGCGGCTGGTCAACCTCGAGGGCTACCTGCCGGGCCGGCGGGCGGTGATCCTCGGCTCCGGCGACATCGGCCTGGTGATGGCGAGGCGCCTCGCGCTGGAGGGCGTCGAGGTGGTGGGCGTGTTCGAGCTGCTGCCGCACGCCAGCGGCCTGACCCGCAACGTGGTGCAGTGCCTCGACGACTTCGACATCCCCCTGCACCTGTCCACGACCGTCGTGGGCATCCACGGTCGCGAGCGCCTCGAGCGGATCACGGTGGCGCCGGTCGACGACGAGCGCCGGCCGGTGATGGAGCGCGCCCACGACATCGACTGCGACACCCTGCTGCTGTCGATCGGGCTGCTCCCAGACGCGGACCTGGCCCGGTCGCTGGGCGCCAGGATCGACCCGGTCACCGCGGGCCCGATCGTGGACGGCTCCATGCAGACGACCTTCCCGGGCGTGTTCGCCGCGGGCAACGTCGTGCACGTCAACGACCTCGCGGACTGGGTCAGTCGCGAGTCCCGGGTGGCGGGCGGGGCGGCGGGCGCGCTGGCCACCGGCGCGCGACTCGCGGAGGACGACATCCGGCTGGTGCCCGGCGACAACGTGGCCTACGTCGTGCCCCACACCATCTCGCGCACGCAGACCCACACGGTCTCGTTCCGCGTGAAGCAGCCGATCTACGGGCCCACGATCCTGCGCGTGGGCGACGTGCACCGCCGCAAGGTGCGCGCCGTGGTCCCGCCCGAGATGGTCACGCTCAAGCTCGCTCCACGCGTGCTGGAGGGCTTCCGCGGCACGACGCTGCGCATCGACGCGGTGCCCGAGTCCGAGGAGGCGCGGTGATGGGCGAGGTCGCCACCTACCTGTGCACCGGCTGCCCCCTGGGATGCCGGCTCGAGGTGGAGGTCGTCGAGGAGGACGTGGTCGAGGTCCGGGGCTTCGCCTGTCGACGCGGGGAGCGCTACGGACGCCAGGAGCACCTCGACCCCCGGCGGTCGGTGACGACCACCGTCTGGATCGAGGGGGCCGTCATTCCGCGGGTGCCGGTGCGCTCGGCGGAGGAGGTCCCCAAAGACCGGATCGGGGACGTGGTCGGCGCGCTGCGTGGCCTGCGGGTCCAGGCCCCGGTGCACCGAGGCGACGTGGTGCTCGAGGACGCCGCGGGGACCGGGATCGACGTGATCGTCACGCGCGACCTCGCGCGCGTCGGCGCAGCACCCGAGCACGCGCCCGGGGCCTGACGGGGCCCGGCTCCGCACGATGGCCCGCGAGCCTCTCGAGGGCGCCGGCACACCCCCGGAGTTGACGTCGTCATCCGCGCCGGGCAGGGTCCCCGTGAGAGATTCGGGCGTCGAAGCACCTCGCGGGCCGCGCCCCCGCGCCGGCAGACCGACCGCCGGGAGGGGCGGGGCCGCGCGATGGCGAGGGATGGGGAGCGCGCCATG
>SKLC01000292.1 GCA_007123425.1 Nitriliruptoraceae bacterium | reverse complement strand
TGACCCGACCGGCGCCAGCAGCGCTGGGCCCGGGCAGGCCCTCGCCCCGACCGGGGCCCGGTCTCGCGCCGGGCGGGCCTACCAGCGGGGGCCGACGTGGCCCATCCGGCGAGCCTGCTCCTCCAGCGCGGCGATCCGCTCGGGGATCGGCGGGTGCGTGGAGAAGAGCCTGCTCAGCGCCTGCCGGCCGCCGAAGGGCGCCGAGATGAAGAGGTGGCCCATCGCGGGGTTGGTCTCGGCCGGGGTCCCGCCGGCGCGCACGCGCCGCGGGTCCTTCGAGCCCGCCTCGAGCTTGGCCAGCGCCCGCGCGAGCGCCAGCGGCTTGCCGGTGAGCTCCGCGCCCGTGTGGTCGGCCAGCGACTCACGCGAGCGCGTGATCGAGGCCTGGATGACGAGCGCCGCGATCGGCGCGACGATGGACATCGCGATCGCGACCAGCGGGTTGGCCCCGCCCTCGTCGTCGCCGAACAGCGGCAGCCAGCGCAGCATGAAGGCGAGGTAGGTGATCGCCGTGGCGATCATCGCGGCGACCGAGCCGATGAGGATGTCGCGGTTGTAGACGTGCTGCAGCTCGTGGCCGATGACGCCCTCGAGCTCCTCGCGGTCGAGCGCCTCGTAGAGCCCGCGGTTGATGCACACCGCCGCGTTGGAGGGGTTGCGACCGGTCGCGAAGGCGTTGAGCTGCGGGGACGGGCTGATGTAGAGCCGGGGCATCGGCTCGCCCGCCCTGCTCGCCAGATCGCGCACGATGGCATACACGTCGGGGTACTCGGCCTCCGACATGGGCGCGGCCCGCGCCATCTTGATCGCGATCTTGTCACTGTGGAAGTAGGACACCGCGTTCATGCCCAGCGCGACGAGCAGCATCAGGGTCATGAAGCTGCCCCCGGTGCCATAGGCACCGTCGAGCATCGCACCGATCGCAAGCAGCAGCCCGGCAAGGGCCGCCATGAGCACGAAGGTCTTCCCGCTCCTGAGCATGCCGACAGCCCTCCTCGTGTGCGCTCCGGTCGTGTGCTGCCACCAGGGCCGCCCGACCCCCACCAAGGGCCGCGCACCCGCGTGGGGCGCTGGGCCACACCGGGCCTCGCCCCGGGGATGGGGCGGCTCGGGCTTGCGCACGACGGTACCGAGGCCGCCCTGGACCGACGCCGGGGTGACGCTCACCCGACGCAGCCAGGCTGCGCCGACTCGGCACAGGTCGTGCACGACGCGTGGGGGCAGCAGCTGAGGTTCGCGCCGCGCTCGGGCCCGACACGGTCGCGCCCGAGGCCGCACAGGCCCCCGAGGGACCGTGCCAGGGTCAGCCGCCGGCCAGCGTCACCACGTCGGCGAAGTTGCCCGCCAGGCCGGGCAGCACGCCCAGCAGCACGGTGCCGAACATGAGCACCACGACGACCACGGAGAGATTGAAGCCCGGCTGCAGGGCCGGCAGCCCCGCGGGCGCGTCGTCCATCCACATCGTGCGGATGACCCGCAGGTAGTAGAAGAAGGCGATCACCGAGTTGATGATCAGGAAGACGGCCAGGGCGATGCCGAAGGGCGTGATGTCCACGGCCACGGCTCGAAGGATCCAGTACTTGGCCCACAGCCCCACCGTCGGCGGCGCGCCGCCGAGGCTGATCAGGAAGGTCGTGAAGGCCAGCGCCAGCAGCGGGCTGCGCTGGGACAGGCCCGCATAGTCGCTGATGGAGCGCATCCCCGTGCGCCGGTTGACCGCGATCGCGACCCCGAAGGCACCGATGTTCATCACCGCGTAGGCGACGAGGTAGAACAGCACGGCCTGGATCGCGGCGTCGTTGACCGCCAGGTGGCCCGACTGCGCCAGCCCGAAGGGCACCAGGATGTAGCCCGCCTGCGCCACCGACGAGTACGCCAGCAGCCGGATCACGTCGCGCTGCTGCAGGGCGAACAGGTTGCCCACCGTCATCGTCACGATCGCCAGCACGCCCAGCACGGGGGCCCAGACGTCGGCCAGCGGCTCGAAGGCGATGAAGGCCACGGCGATCAGCCCGGCGAACCCGGCGGCCTTGGAGGCCACCGCGAGCATGGCGGCCACCGGCATCGGGGAGCCCGCGTAGGTGTCCGGTGCCCAGAAGTGGAAGGGCACCGCGGAGATCTTGAAGCCGAACCCGACGAAGATGAGCATCACGCTGGCGAGCAGCAGCGGCACGCTCTCGCCCTCGCCGACGGCCTCGGCGATGCCGGCGAGCTCCGTGGTGCCGGTGAAGCCGTACACCATCGACATGCCGAACAGCATCAGGGCGACCGACAGCACGCCGATGAGGAAGAACTTCATCGCCGCCTCGGAGGAGTACAGGTCGCGCTTGCGCAGCCCGGCCATCACGAAGGCGGGGATCGAGACGGTCTCCAGCGCGATGAACAGCAGGATGAGATCGCGCGCGCTCGGCAGCAGGAGCATGCCGATGAACGAGGTCAGCAGCAGGAAGTAGTACTCGCCCTGGAAGTAGCGCCCTTCGGCGAAGAAGCGCCAGCTGATCCCCAGGATCGCAAGGAGGCTGCCGAGGAACAGCAGCTTGAACAGCACCGCGTAGTCGTTGATGACGAACTGGCCGGCGAAGGTCGAGCGCTCATCACCCCACAGGTACAGCGTGAAGCCGATGGCCACGAGCGTGCCCACGACCGCCAGCGGGTTGACCAGCTGCTTCGCCTCGCCCCGCAGGGAGAGGTCGGCGCCCAGCACGATCAGCGCCGTGATCGTCAGTGCGATCTCCGGCGCGATCGCCACCCAGTCGATCAGCATCTCGTCCTCGTCCTCTCGAGCTCGCCGTGCGCCAGCGCGGACGCCTCAAGGGCCATCCCGGCCCGCTCGTCAGCCCGTCACGAAGCTCATCAGGTTGGTGACCGCGGCGTCCTGCACCCCGAACACCAGGCGCGGGAACACGCCCAGGGCCAGGATCAGCAGCAGCAGCGGCACCCACGACACCCATTCGATCCGCAGCACGTCGTCCAGCGGCTCGTCGGCCCATCGGGCCGGTGGCTGCCCGAGGTTGACCCGCTGCAGCAGCCACAGGAAGTAGCCGGCGGTCAGCACGGTGCCGATCGCGGCGAAGATCACCAGCCCCAGATAGAGGCCGCCGTAGGCGTCGCCGAGGTCGCCGCCGGGGCTGATCGCCGCCCACATCGCGGCGAACTCGCCCCAGAAGCCCGCGAGGCCGGGCAGGCCCAGCGAGGCCACCGCCACGTAGGTCAGCAGCACGCCGTACTTGGGCATCTTGACCAGCATGCCGCCGCCGATCACCCCGATCTCGCGGGTGTGGTAGCGCTCGTGCATCGAGCCGGCCAGGAAGAACAGCATGCCGGTGATCACGCCGTGGGCGATGTTGCCGAACAGCGCGGCCTGGATGCCGGCCTCGTTCATCGCGGCGATGCCCAGCATCACGAAGCCCATGTGGCCCACGGACGAGAAGGCGATCAGGCGCTTGACGTCGGTCTGGGCCAGGCAGCACAGCGACCCGTAGATGATGCCGATCACGGCCAGCACGCCGATCATCGGCGCGAAGCGCATCGCCCCCTCGGGCAGGATCGGCAGCGCGATGCGGATGAAGCCGTAGGTGCCCATCTTCAGCAGCACGCCGGCCAGCAGCACCGAGCCGACCGTGGGCGCCTCGGTGTGTGCGT
Organism: Nitriliruptoraceae bacterium; assembly: GCA_007123425.1. Lineage (GTDB taxonomy): Bacteria > Actinomycetota > Nitriliruptoria > Nitriliruptorales > Nitriliruptoraceae > SKLC01. The sequence continues at coordinate 7,774 of SKLC01000292.1, read as the reverse complement.
CGGGAAGCCAGGTGTGGAACGGCCACATCGGCACCTTGACGGCGAAGCCGAAGAAGATGCCGAGGAAGGCCCAGGTCTGGAACGTGGTGCCGCCCACGCCGGCCGCCGCCGACAGCTCGGGGATCGACCACGTCTCGGCGCCCGCCTGGAAGTAGATCGCGAGGAAGGCGACCAGCATGAAGATCGACGCGAACAGCGTGTAGAGGAAGAACTTGACGCTGGCGTACTCGCGGCGCGGACCACCCCACATCCCGATCATGAAGAACATCGGGACCAGGACCAGCTCCCAGAAGATGAAGAACAGGATCAGGTCGAAGGCGACGAAGGTGCCGGCCATGCCCGTCTGCAGCAGCAGCATCAGGCCGAGGAAGCCCTTGGGCTTGCCGGGCGCGGGGAGGTTGGACAGCGTGTAGATCGCGCACAGGAACGTCAGCAGGTAGGTCAGGAAGAACAGCGGGAGGCTGATCCCGTCGATCGCGACGTGGAAGTTCGCGTCGATCGCCGAGATCCAGCTGACGTCCGTGACGAACTGCAGCGTGCCGGCGTCGCCGAAGTCGAACGCCGCCGTGATCGCGGCCACCAGCGCGAAGGACACCCCGGTGATCACCACGGCTGCCCGGCGGATCTGCTGATCGAGTCGCGCGGGGATCAGCGCCAGCAGCCCTGCTCCCGCCAAGGGCAGGAACAGTGCGACCACGAGGGCCCAACCTGCGGTCTGCGGATCCATCGTTCCTCCTCCTGCTCGCGCCTCGACGCGAGTCGGCCCGTCCTCGGGCTGCCTACACCAGGTACGGCCAGGTCACGGCCGCGTCGTCTTCACATGTCACCGGGCGGCGGCGAACACCACCACCAGCACGATCACGCCCGCCACCAGCACCGCGGCGTAGCGCTGCACGTCCCCGGACTGCACGCGCTTGAGCCGCTCGCTCCACCAGGCCGCGCTGAACGCGGCGCCGTTGACGCCTCCGTCGATCACCTTCTGGTCGAGCACGCGGTAGGTGGTCATCGCGGCGTCGCGGGTCAGCTTGCCCGCGCCGGCCACGATCCCGTCGAGCACCACGTTGCTCGACCACGACGCCCACCGGGCGGCGTGGTCGCGGACCGGCACCACGATGTAGCGGTACCCGAAGTCGTCGAAGCCGTACTTGTTGACCAGCACCGTCGTCAGCGGCCCCATGTTGAGGGTGGGGTCCTCCTCGGGCTTGCCCCTGCCGTAGATGCGCCAGGCCAGCGCCACCGCGGCCAGGAAGACCGCCAGGGCCATCAGCAGCACGTCGAGGTGCCACGAGGGCGGCCCGTGCAGGATGCTGCCGGCACCCAGGCCCTCGCCCTCCTCGCCCTCGACGGCCAGCACGGAGGCCGATCCGGCCTGGCCCTGCGCACCTCCCGCCAGGACCTCGCCACCGCCCTGCAGGCCGGTGCCGAGCTCGTCGTCGGCCACGAAGGGATAGTCGGCCTCGGCGAGCACCGGGGTCGCGGTCCAGGTACCGAAGTTGTTGTCGTCGTCCCACACCGGCGAGCCGATGTAGCCGCTGGCGATGGAGAGGATCGCCAGCACCACCAGCGGGGCGACCATCTGCCGGCCCGACTCGTGGGGCGGGTGGTGGCTGCGCGACTCGCCCCAGAAGACCAGGAAGCATACGCGGGCCATGTAGAAGGCCGTCACGAAGGCCGCGGCCAGCCCCACCCAGAACACCAGGCCGCCCGTCGCGTAGGGCCAGTACTGCCCGGCGACCAGCACCTCGTCCTTGGAGAAGAACCCGGCCGTCAGCGGGAAGCCGGCCAGGGCGATCGAGCCCACGATGAATGTCCAGAACGTGTGGGGCATGGCCTTTCGCATCGCCCCCATGTCGGACATGTTGTTGGAGTGCACCGCGTGGATGAGCGATCCCGCGCCCAGGAACAGCAGCGCCTTGAAGAAGCCGTGGGTGAACAGGTGGAAGATGCCGGCGGTGTAGCCGCCGACCCCCAGCGCCGCCATCATGTAGCCGAGCTGGCTGACCGTCGAGTAGGCCAGGACCTTCTTCAGGTCGTCCTGGACCAGCGCGACCAGGCCCGCGAAGAACAGCGTGATCACGCCCACGACCGCGACGACGCTCATCACCAGCAGGGACTGGGCCATCACGGGGTAGAGCCGGGCGAGCAGGAAGATGCCCGCGGTCACCATCGTCGCGGCGTGGATCAGGGCGGACACGGGGGTGGGCCCGGCCATGGCGTCGGGGAGCCACACGTGCAGCGGCATCTGACCCGACTTGGAGACGCAGGCCAGGAAGATCATCAGCATCCCGAGCACGATCGTGCCCTGGCCGATGGCGCCGTCGGCGGCGGCCTGGTTCAGCTCGAGGATGTTGAAGGGGCTGCCGGACGCGCCGAACATCGGCACCGACAGCACGATCACGCCGACGATGAGGCCGACGTCGCCGAACTTGGTGACCAGGAAGGCCTTGTTCGCCGCGTCCTGGTTGGGCTTCTTCTCCCAGTAGAAGCCGATCAGCAGGAACGAGCACAGGCCCACCAGCTCCCAGCCGATGATCGCCTGCAGCGTGTTGTTCGCGATGACCAGCAGCAGCATCGAGAACGTGAACAGGCTCAGCATCGCGAAGAAGAACGTGAACCGCGGCTCGCCCTGCATGTACTCGCGGGAGTAGATGTGGACCATCAGGGAGACGAGCGTGACCAGCAGGAACATCATCGCGGTCAGGCCGTCGACGAGCATCCCGAGCTCGATGACGAACCCGCCCCCCAGCGGTGACCACTCGAAGGCGTGCTCGACGGGCTCCATCGGCGCCGGCGCCGTGAAGGTCTCCCAGGCGATGCCGACGCTGAGCAGGAAGGCCACCGCCAGCGACAGCACGCCCAGCTCGCTGCCCTTGCCCGGCATCAGCTTGCCGAACGCGGCGATCAGCGCTGCCGAGAGCAGCGGCAGCGCCGGCACGAGCCAGGCGTAGTCCAGCATCCAGTCCATGAGCGGTCTCCTCCCGCTACCAGCGCATCAGGTCGACGTCATCGACGTTGACCGTCGCCCGGGTGCGGAACAGGTTGAGCACGATGGCCAGGCCCACCCCGACCTCGGCGGCAGCGACCGCGATGATGAACAGGGCGAACAGGTGCCCGCTCACGGCCGCCTCGGCGGGGAACAGCAGGTTCTGGAAGGCCACGAGGTTGATGTTGACCGCGTTGAGCATCAGCTCCACGCTCATCAGCACCAGGACCGCGTTGCGGCGGGCGATGACGCCGTAGATGCCCACGCAGAACAGGAACGTGGCCAGCAGGAGGGGTCCGACGAGGCTCATGCGCGGCCCTCCCCGCGTCCCGCGGCCGGGCCGGGGTCGCCCCCGGCGGTCAGCTCGGCCTGGTCGTCGCCGCCCTCGAGCCGGGCCATGCGCTCGGCCTCCATCGACGGGGCCGTGCCCATGTCGATGCGGGTCGGCGCCTGCTCCTCGCCGGAGTCGCCGGTCTCGCGGCGGGCCAGCAGGATCGCGCCGATGAGCGCCGCCAGCAGGAGCATCGACAGCACCTCGAAGGGCAGCACCCAGGTGTTGAAGATCACCATGCCGATGTCGCCCACCCGGGGCCCGCCGACCTCGGCCGCCGTGGTGCCCCCGAACGCGCCGATGACCAGCACCGAGAGCACGACGAACAGCCCCCCGGACACGGCGATGCCCAGGCCGCGGTTCTGGTTGTCCAGGGCTTCACGCCCGATCGGCGCGCGGGTGAGCATCAGCCCGAAGAGGAACAGCACCGCCACGGCGCCGACGTAGACCACCAGCTGGACCAGCGCCACGAAGTCGGCCGCGAGCACGAGGAAGACCCCCGCGATGCCCGACAGGGTGACCGCCAGGAACAGCGCGGCGTGCACGAGGTTCTTCGAGGTCACCGTCAGCAGCGCGCCACCACCGGTGACGAGCGCGACGACGAGGAAGGCGAGATCGTGTCCGGTCACGCGTCCCCCTCCGCGTCCATCTGCTCCTGCTTCTTCTTGCGCACCCAGGCGGCCTTGGCCTTGGACCGGGCGATCCGCTCCGACTTGCCTGAAGCGATCAGCGCGTCGTAGGTCTCCTGGTCGATCTCGCCGGCGCCCTCGACCTCGATGTCGGCCTTGCGCGGCGCAGCGGACGGCGCCGCTTCGCCAGCGGCGGCCTCCCCGGAGCCCTCGGCCGCGGGCGCCTCCACGGCGTCACCGCCACCGGCCTGCTCGGCCTCCGCGCGCAGCTTGGCCTTCTGCTTCTTGACGTAGGCGGCCTTGGCCTTCGCCCGGGCCATCCGCTCCGACTTGCCCTCGGCGATCAGCTGATCGAAGGTCTCCTGGTCGATCTCACCGGCCTCGACCTTGGGCTCCTCGGCGGCCGGCGCGGCAGCGGCCTGCTGCTCGGCCTGCTCCTTGAGCCGCTGCTTCTCCTTCTTGACGTAGGCGGCCTTGGCCTTGGACCGGGCGATCCGCTCCGACTTGCCCTCGGCGATCAGCCGGTCGAAGGTCTCCTGGTCGATCTCGCCGGCCTTGACCTCCGGCTCGGCCGGGGCCGCGGCGGCAGCGTCGCCAGCGGCAGGGGCCTGCTCGCCCTGCTCCTTGGCGCGCGCCTCCTCGGCGGCCTTGGCCTTGGCGGCCTCGAGCTCCTGGTTGGCCTTCTCGATCGCCGTGGCGACCTCGCCGGGGGCGTCCGCCCCCTCGTCGAGCGCCGGGGGCGGCGGCACGGTGTCCATCCACTCGCGCAGCTTGCCCTTCTCATGCAGCAGCTTGTCGATGTCGTACTCGGAGTACTCGAACTCCGGCGACCAGAACAGCGCGTCGAAGGGGCAGACCTCGACGCAGATCCCGCAGTACATGCACAGCGCGAAGTCGATGGCGAAGCGGTCGAGCACGTTGCGGGTGCGGGCGCGGCCGCCCTCCTTGGCCGGCGGCACCGTCTCCTTGTGGGAGTCGATGTAGATGCACCAGTCGGGGCACTCGCGGCTGCACAGCATGCACACCGTGCAGTTCTCGTCCATCAGCGCGATGACGCCACGGGTGCGGGGCGGCAGGTCGGGCTTGACATGGGGGTACTGCTGCGTCACGGCGGGCTTGAACATCTGCTTGATCGTGACGCCGAGGCCCTTGAGCAGGCCCACGCCGGGAGGCGACGTCGTGGCCATTAGAACACTCCCTTGGCGACGGCGATGATTGCCAGGTTGAGCAGCGAGAGCGGCACGAGCACCAGCCAGGAGAAGCGCTGCAGCTGGTCCTCGCGCAGGCGCGGGTAGGTCGTGCGGGCCCACACCATCAGGAAGGTCAGCAGCATGATCTTGCCGAGCGTGACCGCCACGCCCAGGCCCACGCCCAGCGCGTTGCAGTCGAAGATGTTGCCGCTGCCCCCACAGCCGGGCATCGGCACGCCCGGCAGCAGCTGCCAGCCGCCGAGGTAGAGCACCACCATCAGCGCCGACATCGACACCATGCCCGCATACTCGGTGAGCATGTACATCGCGTACTTGATGCCCGTGTACTCGGTCATGTAGCCGAACACGAGCTCGGAGTCGGCGATCGGCATGTCGAAGGGCGGCCGTGCCAGCTCCGCCATCGCCGCGATGAAGAAGATGCCGAAGCCCAGGATCTGCGGGAACAGATACCAGAGGTTGATCTCGGTCCCGGGGATGAAGAACGTCGACTGCGCCTCGACGATCCCCACCAGCGACAGCGTGCCCGCCTGCAGGGCCACGGCGATGCCGGCCAGGATCAGCGGCAGCTCGTAGGCGATCAGCTGGGCTGCGGCGCGCAGCCCGCCGATCAGCGAGAACTTGTTGGCGCTGGCCCAGCCACCCATCAGGATGCCCAGGGTCGTCACCGATCCCACGGCCAGCGCGTAGAACAGGCCGAGCTCGAAGTCCACGCCCCAGATACCCGGCCCGAGCGGCAGCACGAGGAAGATCAGGATCGCGGGAACCATCGCGACGCCGGGAGCGATGGCGAACACCCACTTGTCCGCCGCCGAGGGGATCAGGTCCTCCTTCTGGATGAATTTGATCCCGTCCGCGACCAGCTGCAGCGAGCCGTGCGGGCCGGCCTCCATGGGCCCGAGCCGGGCCTGCTGGTGGCCCATCACCTTGTGCTCCATGTAGCCCACGACCAGCGGGACCACGAAGAACACGGCGAGCACGACGGCGATCTTGAGCACGGCCGACAGCCAGAAGCTGTCCCCGATCTCGAGCAGGGACGGGGCCGGCGAGAACTGCGCCAGGCCGGCGGCGGCGTTGGCCATCTCGGCGATGCTCATCGGTCGATGTCTCCCACGACGAAGAACACCGAGCCCAGGACCGAGATCGCGTCGGGCACCAGCGTCCCCCGCAGCAGGTGCGGCATCACCGCGACGTTGGAGAACGAGGGCGTGCGCATCTTCAGCCGCCAGGGGGTGCGCCCGCCATCGGACTCCAGCCAGTAGCCCAGCTGGCCCAGCGGGTTCTCGGTGCGGACGTAGGTCGCCCCCTCGGGCGCCTTGACCTGCTTGGGCAGCTTGACGTTGACCGGCCCCGACGGCATGTGGTCGTGGATCTGGTCGATGACGTCCAGCGAGGCCTCGATCCGGTGCAGCAGGCAGTAGAAGCGGTCGAAGCTGTCGCCGTTCTCACCCACCGGCACCGGGACGTCGATCTCGCCGTACTTGAGGTAGGGCTCGGTGACCCGCGAGTCCTCGGGGATGCCGGTGGCCTGCAGGGTGGGGCCCGACACCCCGTAGGAGAGCGCCACGTCGGTCGACAGGGGGCCGATGCCCACGGTGCGGGCCTGGAAGATGTCGCTGCCCAGCACCAGGTCCTTGTAGTCCTGCAGCCGGGCGCGGGTGATGGCGGACAGCTCCGCCGAGCGGCGGAGGAAGCCCTTGGGCAGGTCGATCTTGAGGCCCCCCACCTGGTTGTAGGTGAAGTGCAGGCGACCGCCGGTGGCCGACTCGAGCATGTGCTGGATGTCCTCGCGCTCCCGGAAGGCGTAGAACATCGGCGTGATGGCGCCGAGCTCCAGCGCGAACGAGCCGGTGAACATCAGGTGGTTGAGGATCCGGTTCCACTCGGCGATGAGCATCCGGATCCACTGGGCGCGCTCGGGCACCTCCATCTCGAGCATCCGCTCGACCGCCAGCGCGACGCCCATCTCGTTGGAGAAGCCCGAGAGCCAGTCGTGGCGGTTGACCAGCGCCATGATCTGGCGGTAGTCGCGGTGCTCGGCCAGCTTCTCGAAGCCGCGGTGCATGTAGCCGATGACCGGGTGGGCGTCGACGACGCGCTCCCCGTCCATCTCGAGGATGATGCGGAACACGCCGTGCGTGGCCGGGTGGGCCGGGCCGATCGACAGCTGCATGTCGGCGGTCTGGAAGTCACCGTCGCCGGTCACCTCGATGAGCAGGTCCTCACCGGGCGCGGTGCCGGGCATGACCGTCTCGCGCGTGCTCATGTCGCTCACGCGTCCTCCTCCCCGGGCTGCCCGCCGTCGTCGCTGTCGGACCCGCCACCCTCGCCGGCCTCGTCCTGCTCGGCGGCTCGGGCGCGCTCCTCGGCCTTGCGGGCACGTGCCTCGGCAGCGGCCTTGCGCTTGGCCTCGGCCTTGTCGGCGGCCGCCTCGGCCTCGTCGGAGGAGACCTCGCTCGCCTCCACCTGCTCGGCGGCGGCCTCGGCCTGCTCGTGCTCGGCTTGCCCGGCGGCCTCCTTCGAGGCCTCGGTGGCCTGGGCCTCGGCCTCCTCGGCCTGCTGCTCGACGTCGCCGGAGAGGACCTGGCCGCTGTCGTCCGCGGTCTCGGCGCGCTCGGCGTCC
>SKLC01000377.1 GCA_007123425.1 Nitriliruptoraceae bacterium | reverse complement strand
CAGCTGCTCGTCCCCGGCCACGTGGAGCTCGTCCGCCCCGGGGGCGTCGCTGCGCCCGCAAGCCACCGCGAGCAGCTGCCCCAGCGATCCCCGCAGCCGCGTCACCCGCTCGGGCCCCTCGCCCGCTGCCAGCTCGATCCGGGTCGCTGCCGGCTGCGGCCCGGTCACCTCCACCTCCACGGCGCCGGGTCCGCGCAGGCGCTCAGGCCACACCCGGGCCCAGCCTCGCAGCACCTGCTGGCCCACCAGCTGCCCGTGCGCGCCCTCGGGCTCGAGCCCGTGGTCGAGCGCCCGCCGGATGTCCTGCTCGTGCGCACACAGGTCGAACACCCGGATGCGCAGCATCGTCGAGCCCTTGCCCCGCATGCCTGCGATCCCCTCGACCTGCGCATCGAGGTCGGCCGGCTCCAGGTCCGCGAGCGCGCGCAGCCGCCGAGCGAAGGTCTCCATCGCCTCGTCACGCACCCGTTGCCCGTCGACGCCCCGACGGGCCTCGACGTCGGCCTCCATCGCGCGGGAGAGCTCGTCGGTCACGTGCGGAAGCGAGGGGACGGCGACCTCAGGTCCCGGATCCCCGAGCAGCCGCCGCTCGATCCCGACGCAGTGGGCGAGCTGGTCGCGGACGTCCCAGCCCGGGCACCCGGTCGGCGTCGCCCAGGCGTCCTCGTCCAGCCCCTCCGTGGCGGCCAGCAGCCGGTCGAAGATCTCGCGGTGGGCCTGGTGGATCGTGGTCAGCAGCTCCTCGGACACCCGGTCCCGCCTCGCCTCGTGGTCGCCGCGACCGTAGCCGCGCCCCCGGCGTCTCGGCGCATCCGACCCCGCGCCCCGGCGGCTCGGCGCATCCGACCCCGCGGGTCACCGCGCCGCAGCGCACCCGAGGAGGCCGTCTCCACCGGCCCGGCATCCCGAGGCGTGCGGGTACCGTTGGGGAGGCGACGAGCAGGAGCGCACAGGTGAGCACCGTCGAGACGACCGGCTTCTTCCAGGACCCGCCCCGGCTGCGGGACGAGTACGCGGACGACCTCGCCCTGCAGCGCTATCTGGAGCGGGTGCTGCCGGCCGAGGTGCTCGCCGACATCGAGCCCAGCCTGGCCGAGATGGGCCAGCTCGCGGCCGGGGAGCTCAAGGAGCGCTCCGACGAGATGGACCGCCGCGAGCACGAGCCGCGGCTGCGTCCCTTCGACGCCTGGGGCAACCGCGTCGACGAGGTCGAGGTCTCCCCGCACTGGGAGCGCATCGCCGAGGTCGCCCACACCCACGGGGTCATCGCCACCGCCTACGAGCGGGCCCACGGCGAGCACTCCCGGGTGCACCAGTTCGCGCTGGCCTACCTCTACAACCCCTCCAGCGCCCTGTTCAGCTGCCCGCTGGCGATGACCGACGGCGCCGCGCGCACCCTGCTGGCCCACGGCGACCGGGAGCTGATCGACCGCGCCGTGCCGCGGCTGACCAGCCGCGACCCCCGGACCGCCTGGACCTCGGGCCAGTGGATGACCGAGCGGGCAGGCGGCTCCGACGTGGGCCTGTCGGAGACCGTCGCGCGGCAGGAGGACGGCGCCTGGCGGCTGACCGGCACGAAGTGGTTCACCTCCGCGATCACCGCCGACATGGCCCTCACGCTCGCCCGCCCGGAGGGCAACGGCCCCGGCGGCCGCGGGCTGGCGATGTACTACCTCGAGGTCCGCGACGACGAGGGGCGGCTCAACGACATCCGGGTGCTGCGCCTGAAGGACAAGCTCGGCACCCGCCAGATGCCCACAGCGGAGCTCGCGCTGGACGGCACGCGCGCCCACCTGGTCGGCCCGCCCGAGCACGGCACGCGCAACATCACCCCGATGCTGGCCATCACGCGGCTGTGGAACGCCGTCTCCGCCGTGGGCTACCTGCGCCGCGGCCTCGCGCTCGCGCGCGACTACGCCGACCGCCGGGTCGCCTTCGGCCGCACGCTGGCCGACCAGCCGCTGCACCAGGCGACGCTCGCCTGGCTGCGCGTCCAGCACGAATCGGCGCTGCAGCTGACCTTCCGCGCCGTGGAGCTGCTCGGTCGCGAGGAGGCGGGCGTGGCCACGGAGCAGGAGTCGCGGGCGTTGCGCCTGCTGCTGCCGGTCACCAAGCTGCTGACCGCCAAGCAGGCCGTCGCCGGCGCCTCCGAGACGCTGGAGGCCTTCGGCGGCGCGGGCTACATCGAGGACACCCACCTGCCGCAGCTGCTGCGCGACGCGCAGGTGCTCTCCATCTGGGAGGGCACGACCAACGTGCTGTCGCTGGACGCGCTGCGGGCCCTGCAGCGCGAGGAGGCGCTGCCGGCCTACCGCGCCGAGGTGGAGCGGGCCGCAGGCGCCGTCACGCATCCCGAGCTGGCCACCATCGGCAAGCTCGCGGTCGATGCGGTCGACCACGCCGCCGACTGGATCCTGCGGGCGCTCGAGCACGACCCGGCGGCGGTCGAGCATGGCGCGCGCCGATTCGCGCTCACCCTGGGGCGCGCGCTGCAGGCCGCGCTGCTGGCGGCCCAGGCGCAGCACGACCTCGATCGCCACGGCGACGCGCGCACCCTGGCGGTCACGCGACGCTTCGTCGCCGAGGGGCTGGACCTGCTGGAGGACCCGGGCGAGCACCTGTCCAGCGACGCCGCGCTCGCGCGCGACGAGGCGCTGGCCGCAGAGGGCTGATGCGCGGGCGGCGGCGCCCGGGTGACGTCACCCGGCGCGTGGGGCGACGTCAGCCGATCAGCTCGGGCTCCACGCGGCGGTTGAGCGCGTCGAGCGTGGCGCGCATGACCGCGTGCTCGACGTCGTCGCGCACGATGGCGGCACCGAGCAGCAGCTCCTCGCCGCGGCCCGACAGCAGCGAGACCACCACGCTGACCGACGCCGGGTCGCTGCCCCCCACCGAGACCCGATCGACCTGTGCGCGCAGCGGCGACCGGGTCAGCTCTCCCACCGCCCGCACGGTCGCGTCGGCGATGGCACGGCGCAGCCCCCGGGCGGTGGGCGCCCCCGCGGCCTCGCCGGCCACGACCCGCCCGTCAAGCTCGAGGCGGGCGGTCACCGCGACGACGGTGCCGTCGTT
>SKLC01000122.1 GCA_007123425.1 Nitriliruptoraceae bacterium | reverse complement strand
TTCCCGGCGACGTGACCGCCCGCAGGGCGGCAGGCGGCACGGCACGGCCCGCAGGCGGGCAGGCGCGCGGCACGGCGTCGGCAGCCCACCTCGAAGGCGGAACGCCGACGACCTGAACATGACCTGAACCGCCCCGTGCCAGGGTGCGCACCGTCGAGCTCGATGGACGAAGGAGCGCGAACGGATGCGAACGGTGATCGTGCGGCTGAGCCCACCCAGCGGTGATGGCCAGCTCCACGGGCGCGTGGAGATCGTCGGCGGGGACTCCGGGATCTTCACCAACGACCGGGAGCTGCTGGCCACGCTGCACCGGGCCAGCGATGGGGACACGACCACCGCCTGACATCGGACAACACACCTCTCTCGCGCGGGGCACGCCATGGGGATGCCGGCGGGACCGGCGAGCACCACCGGGGACACCCGACGGGCCGGCATGGGGCAGGCCCGTCGGGCGGTGGCTCGCCGGTCCCGTGGCTGGGCGCTGTCGCTGCTGGCCGGAGGCTCGTGGACCTGGGCCGGTGACTGCGAGGTGGCCGCCGGGCCCGCATCGCGCCGCTGACCCGCGTCGGTCACGAGGTGGACGCTCGGACCTCGTCCCGGGTCGGCCCGGCTGTGGAGCCATTGAACGTTCGATGCTGGGCGATCCCGGGGACGGCTGTTTGCATGGCCGCTGTCACACACACGACGGAGGAGAGCAGCCATGGGAAGCGTCGCACGCACGACGGAGATCAGCGCGCGCTCGGAGACGAGCTTCGAGGACGCGATCCGCGTCGGCATCGAGCGGGCCACCCAGACCCTGCGCAACGTCCAGGGCGCCTGGGTGAAGGAGCAGGAGGTCAAGATCGAGAACGATCAGATCGCGGCCTTCCAGGTGATCATGAAGGTCACCTTCCAGCTGGAGAACTGACCGCGCCGCGGGTCACACCAGCTGCGAGAGACCCAGCGCGAGCGTGGTGATCCCGACCACGGACATCACGACGGCGATCACCAGCGCTCGCGTCTGGCCCGCGACCGCCTCGATGAGCTCCCTCCGGGAGGTGGCGATCGCGTCGTCGCGGGCCTGCAGGATGCGGGCGTCGACGGCGCCAACTTCGCTGCGCAGGAGAGCGACGAGATCGTCCTGGCGTTCCTGCGCCCGCGTCTGGACGGCGCCCATCTCGCTGCGTAGGAGAGCGACGAGATCGTCGTGGCGCTCCTGCGCCCGCGTCTGGACCGCGCCCAGCTCGCTGTGCAGCACGCCGGCGAGGTGCTCGTGGCGCTCCTGCGCACCCGTCCGCACGGCATCCAGCTCGCTGTGCAGCACCCCGGCGAGGTGCTCGTGGCGCTCCTGCGCACCCGTCCGCACGGCATCCAGCTCGCTGTGCAGCACCCCGGCGAGGTGCTCGTGGCGCTCCTGCGCACCCGACCGCACGGCATCCAGCTCGCGGCGCAGGAGGCCGACGAGATCGTCGTGGCGCTCCCGCGCCCGCGCCTCCACCGCGTCGAGTCGGCGGTCGACGTCCTCGAAGCGGCGATCGACCTCGTCGAAGCGCGCGTCCATCGACTGCTGGGTGGCGAGGTCGCTCCCGGGCGGCGGCAGCAGCTCGAACATCGTCACGGCGTGCTCCTGGCCGAGCGCACGCGCCGCCGCCTGGAAGAGCTCGCTGCGACGGCGCTCATCGACCGTCATGCTTCCATCTCCCCTCCGCGCTGGCAACGAGCCTACGGCCCGGCGGGGTCCCGGGCGGCCGCGTGCGCTGCGCAGCTGTGGACGCCACGCAGCGCGCCGCGGCGCGCGGCTTCCGGGAGAGCGGAGGCAGTGGCGGCGGGTCATGTCGTCCAGCGACCGGAGGCTGCTCGCCCCCTATGCCTTGCGGCCGAGCACGAGCAGGTACTCGGCGGCGAGGTCGACCGTGGGCCGGTCGCTGGCGTCCCAGCGCTCGAAGAGCCCGCGCAGGTCGTCGGCCAGGGCCGGCCAGCGGCCCTGCGCCTCGGTGAGCTGCCGTGCGCCGACGACCGGACCGAGCGTGGTCGTGTAGCACTCGACGGCCGCCTCGGGGGAGTCGTGGCGGATGTCCCAGTGCTCGCGCTCGAGCTCGATCGAGAGCCCGGTGCCCTCGAACAGCCCGCGCACGTGGGCCTCGTCGCCCCACAGCGGCGGCGGGTCGACGAACTCCGGATCCGGCGGCAGGTGGGCACCGACGATGCGGAAGAACTCGCCGAAGACGCCGTCGGGGGCCCAGGAGCACACTCCCAGCCGCCCGCCGGGCCGCAGCACCCGGGCCAGCTCCTCGGCGGCGACCTCGTGGCGCGGGGCGAACATGCACCCGAAGGTCGAGGTGACGACATCGAAGCTCGCGTCGTCGAAGGGCAGCCGCTCGGCGTCGCCCTCGCGCCAGTCCACCTCGAGCCCGTCGGCCTCGGCGTGGGCTCGCGCGCGCTCGAGCATCTCGGGGCTCAAGTCGAGCCCCGTCACCTGCGCGCCGGCCCGGGCCGCGGGCAGCGCCGCGTTGCCGGTCCCGCAGGCGACGTCGAGCACCGTCTCGCCCGGCGCCACCCGCAGCCGGTCGACCAGCCGCTCGCCCACGCCGTGGAGGCGCTCCTGGCGCATCATCGCGTCGTAGTCGCCCAGCGCCCAGGCGCCCCGTGCCTGGTCCTTGACCTCGGCCAGCTGCTGCATGATCCATCTCCTCGTGCTCGGGGTCGGGCCCCCGCCGCGTGACGGGATGCCCTGCAAGCCCGAGCATGCGCGAGCGCGAGGGCCGTGTCGTCGCCCGGGCAGGCCAACCTGGCCCGGCGCCGCGCCGTGGCCCGTCCGGGCCATGCCAGCCGCTACAGCAGGCCGAGCCGCCCGCAGGTGGCCACCGCCTCGGCGCGGGTGGAGCAGCCCAGGCGCGTGTAGATGTTGGCCAGATGGCGGTGCACGGTGTGGGGGCTGACGACCAGCGTCTCGGCGATCTGCTGGTCCGACAGGCCGCGGGCGACCAGGCGCACCACCTCCACCTGCCGTGGGGTGAGCGTCGGCCCGCCCGCTCGTCCGGCGGCGTCGCGGCCGTCGTCGGCGGCCAGGACCGCCTGCGCCAGGGCGCGCTCGGCCGGGTCC
>SKLC01000318.1 GCA_007123425.1 Nitriliruptoraceae bacterium | reverse complement strand
CGCTGAGCCTGGGCATCATCTCCTACGCCTTCTCCGCCTTCGCGATCGCCATGGGCGCGATGATGGTCCTCATCGGCCTGGTCATCCACCGGCTGCGCCGCACCGCCTGACCCCGACGTTCGCACCCACGGGCCGGTGGCACCCGCCACCGGCCCGCACGCGTGCCGCACGGTCAGCCGTCCTCGCGGTCGTCGGCTGCCGCGCGCAGCTCGGCCTCGTAGCGGGCGAGCTCAGTGTCCGTGGGGCGACGCACCAGGCCGACGACCGCGAGCGCCAACCCCGCCAGCAGCAGCACGACGGCCACGACCCATGCACCCTGGTCGTCCGGTCGCTCCATGCTCACGACGTTGCCGGCCAGCAGCACCGCGAGGCCCGCATGGAGCCACCTGCGCTGTCGTGGCGCGGAGCCCCGCGGTGGCGGCCGGTCGGGCGAGCGGCCCACCGGCCGCGGCCACCACGGCCGCTCGCGGAAGGTCTCCACGGCGCTGATCAGCAGCACCGTGATGGCGACGAGCTGGATGCCGGCGAGGGTGGACATGGGCAGCAGTGTGGCACGCGCCGGTCCGCGGCTCCCAGCCCCCTGCCCGGCGGCCGGCGGTAGCCTGAGGCGCATGGCCCGCACGCCCTCCGCTCCGACCGCCCCGCCGGCGGACGACGTCTGCGCACCGCGCGCCGCACCATCCCCGTCCCCGGCCCCGGACGACGAGGCGCTGGCGCGCATGGCCAAGGCGCTGGGGCATCCGGCCAGGGTGCGGATCCTGCGGCTGCTCGCGGCTCGGCAGACGTGCATCACCGGCGACGTGGTCGCGGAGCTGCCGCTGGCGCAGTCGACCGTGTCGGAGCACCTGCGCATCCTGCGCGAGGCCGGCCTGGTGCAGGCGACGCCGGATGGGACGAAGGTGGCCTACTGCGTCTCCCCCATCGGGCTGGCGGCGCTCAAGCGCGGCATCTCCGAGCTGTAGCCGGGCGGATCGTCCCGCGCATCGCCTCGTCCTCGCCCGGCACGATTCGCACGGCGCCGCCATCGTGTATCGTCGTTTCTCGATAGACGTGCCGTCTGCACGCCCACGCGTCGCTTCCGCCCGAGGTTCCCATGTCCGAGCCGACCGCTGGCCGCCCTGCGGCCCAGGCCACCTCGTCGGCATCCGGGGAGGAGGCCGAGGGCGCCTCGGGGGGCCTTGGGACCTTCGAGCGGCTGCTGTCGCTGTGGGTGGCGCTGGCGATCGTCGCCGGGGTGACGCTGGGGCAGCTCGCGCCGGCGGTGCCCGAGGCCCTGTCGCGGTTCGAGTACGCCCAGGTGTCGCTGCCGGTGGCGGTGCTCATCTGGGCGATGATCTTCCCGATGATGGTCCAGATCGACTTCGGCGCCATCGTGGGCGCGGGCCGGGAGCCACGCGGGCTGCTGGTGACCACCGGGATCAACTGGCTGGTCAAGCCCTTCACGATGTTCGCGATCGCGTGGTTCTTCCTGCTGGTGGTCTTCGCGCCGTGGATCCCCGAGGAGCTCGGCCGGCAGTACCTGGCCGGCGCGATCCTGCTGGGGGCCGCGCCCTGCACGGCGATGGTGTTCGTCTGGAGCTACCTCACCCGCGGCGACGCCGGCTACACGCTGGTGCAGGTCGCGGTCAACGACCTGATCATGCTGGTCGCCTTCGCGCCGATCGTGCTGCTGCTGCTGGGCGTGTCCGACATCGCGGTGCCGTGGGACACGGTCGCGCTGTCGGTGGTGCTCTACATCGTCATCCCGCTCGCGGCCGGCTGGTTCACCCGGGTGGCGCTGATCCGCCGCCGCGGCGTCGAGTGGTTCGACGGGGTGTTCATGCGCCGCATCGCGCCGGTCACCCCCACGGGGCTGGTCATCACGCTGGTGCTGCTGTTCGCCTTCCAGGGCGAGGTGATCCTGGCCAACCCGCTGCACATCGGCCTGATCGCGGTGCCGCTGATCATCCAGACCGTGCTGATCTTCTACCTCGCCTACCGGGCGATGCAGCTGCTCAAGGTCCGTCACGCGATCGCTGCGCCCGGCGCGATGATCGGGGCGAGCAACTTCTTCGAGCTCGCCGTGGCCGCCGCGATCGCGCTGTTCGGCCTGCAGTCCCCCGCCGCGCTTGCCACCGTGGTCGGGGTGCTGGTCGAGGTGCCGCTGATGCTGGCCCTGGTGCGCTACGCCAACCGGACCCGCCACCGCTTCCCGACCGGCAGCGCGACCGCGAGCGCGGCAACGGAGCCCTGATGCCCGGCCCACGGATCAGCGACGCCACCGTCGCGCACCTCGACGGCCGGCCGCTCGTGCTGCGCGCCAGCCCGCGCCACGGCTGCTGCGGCGGTCGCGCCCTCGTGCCCGTCGCCGAGGTGGGCCCACCGGCCGACCCGGACGCCTACCGGCGCCTCGACGCCGGTCCGGTCACCTGCTTCATCGACCCCCGGCTGGGTGACCAGGCCGACGAGCTCGGCGTGGAGCTCGTCGGCTTCGGGCGCTGGCGCCGCCTGCACCTGACCGACAGCCAGGGCATCGACCCGAGCCGCTGCGAGGAGCACCGCGATGCTTGACCACGCCGTCGTCGGCATCGACCCCGCCCCGCTCTCCGACCGGCTGCTGGCCGAGCTGCGCGGGCTGCACCGCATGGGCGTCAGCCGACTCACCCTGGTCACCGTCCTGGGCGGCCCCTACCCCCAGGCACCCGAGGAGCGCCACCGCGACCACTACCACCAGCGCCTGGCGGCGCTGGCCACGGAGCTGCCCGAGGTCGAGGCGACCACCGAGGTGCGCACCGGGGGCCCCGCCGACCAGCTGCGGCATGCCGCCACCGAGCACGACGCGGATCTCATCGTCGCGGGCAGCCACGGGCACACCCCCTGGCGCGACCTCTTCCTCGGCTCCACCGTGCTCGACCTGCTGCGCACCAGCCGGGTCCCGGTCCTGCTGCTTCCCGCGCACGAGTCCGCGGCCCCCCGTGGCGGGGGCGTGCTGCTGGCCACCGACGGCTCCGACGGCGCGGCACAGCTCGCCGGCTGGGACGCCGCTTCGGACCTCGACCGACGTGTCGAGGCTCGACAGCTCGTCGGCCAAGGACTCGAGGCG
>SKLC01000168.1 GCA_007123425.1 Nitriliruptoraceae bacterium | reverse complement strand
CGGTGGTGGCCGGCAACGTCGTGCATCCCGCGGGCGTGCGCGACCTCGTCGAGGCCGGCGCCGACATCGTCAAGGTGGGGGTGGGCCCCGGCGCGATGTGCACCACGCGCATGGCGACCGGGGTCGGCCGCCCGCAGTTCTCGGCGGTGGCGGCCTGCGCCGCCGAGGCCCGCTCGCTGGGCGCGACGGTGTGGGCCGACGGTGGCGTGCGCCACCCCCGCGACGTGGCGCTGGCCCTCGCGGCGGGTGCGCACAACGTCATGATCGGCTCGTGGTTCGCGGGCACCCACGAGTCGCCGGGCGACCTCGAGCACGACTCCGACGGGCGCCCCTACAAGATCAGCTTCGGGATGGCCTCCGCGCGGGCGGTCCAGCAGCGCACCGCCGGCGAGAGCGCGTTCGACCGGGCCCGCAAGGCGCTGTTCGAGGAGGGCATCTCCTCGGGTCGCCAGTATCTGGCGCCCCACCGCCCAGGGGTCGAGGACTTGCTCGACACGATCGTGGCCGGGGTCCGCAGCGCCTGCACCTACGCGGGCGCGGAGAACCTCGAGGCTCTCCACGAACGGGCCCTGGTGGGCGTGCAGACCCGCGCCGGCTACGAGGAGGGCCGCCCGCTGCACCTGGGATGGTGACCACCGCGTCGCCGGGGCCACCGCATGCGGGGCCGGCGCCACCGCATGCGGCTGGAGCGCGCTAGCGGCCCTCGACGATGGCCTCCATGCGCTCGGCGACCTCGTCGGTGATCCGCGGCAGCACGTCCAGCGCCTGCATGTTCTCGGTGACCTGCTCGGGACGCGACGCGCCGGTGATCACCGTCGAGACGTTCGGGTTGCGGGCGCACCAGGCGATCGCGAGCTGCGCCAGCGAGCAGTCGAGCTCCTCGGCGATGGTCTTGAGCTCGAGCACGGCAGCGTTCTTCTGCTCATCGGTGAGTCGGTCGCGCAGCCACTCGTAGCCCTGCAGGGCACCGCGGCTGTCCTCGGGCACGCCCTCGGCGT
Source organism: Nitriliruptoraceae bacterium (assembly GCA_007123425.1). Taxonomy (GTDB): domain Bacteria; phylum Actinomycetota; class Nitriliruptoria; order Nitriliruptorales; family Nitriliruptoraceae; genus SKLC01. The sequence continues at coordinate 2,088 of SKLC01000168.1, read as the reverse complement.
ACTTGCCCGTCAGCAGCCCGGAAGCGAGCGGCGACCAGATCGTGGTCCCCAGGCCGATGTCCTCGTAGAGGCGCCGGTACTCGCGCTCCACCCGGCGACGGGCGAACAGGTTGTACTGCGGCTGCTCCATCACCGGCTTGTGGAGGTGGTGGCGCTCGGCGATCTCCCAGGCCGCGCGGATCTCGTCGGCCGACCACTCCGAGGTGCCCCAGTAGTAGGCCTTGCCGGCATCGATGATGTCCGACATCGCCCACACCGTCTCCTCGACGGGCGTCTCCTTGTCGGCCCGGTGGCAGAAGATCAGGTCGAGGGTGTCGAGCCCGAAGCGCTCCCGAGAGGCATCGACCGCCTCCATGAGGTACTTGCGGTTGAGCGTGAAGCGATGGTTGGGGTTGTCGGGGTGCAGGCCCCAGTAGTACTTCGAGGAGACCACGTAGCTGTGCCGGGGCCAGCCCAGCTCCCGGATCGCCTCGCCCATCATCCGCTCCGACTCGCCGCCGGCGTAGGCCTCCGCGTTGTCGAAGAAGTTCACGCCGGCCTCGTAGGCGGCGGCGAGGCAGTCCTTGGCCCGCTGGACGTCGATCTGGTCCTTGAACGTGACCCACGATCCGAAGGACAGCGTGCTGACCTTCAACCCGGAGCGGCCCAGGCGGCGGTAGGTCATCTCGGTCACGGCGTGTCTCCTGCTCATGTCGGCTCGGGCACGACCCTAGTGAGTCGCACCCGGGACCGCCGCCGGTCGAGCGGCGGGTGGTCGACGCGCGGTCGGGCCTCGCCGCCGCGTGGGCCGCGGACGTGGCTGCAGGCCCGCGCCGGGGGTCTACCCTGGAGACCGATCGCATCACGGTCGGTCGAGATCGTCGACGAGGTACGTCGTGACCAGCACTCTGCGCCCGTACGGGTCCGGCTCGCGCCGGGCCGTCCCCTCCCGCCCCACCGACGGGCAGCGCGCGGCGCTGCGGCGGTGGCTGGAGCAGGAGCAGTGGGTCCTGCGCCCCGTCTGGGAGCGCTGGCTGTCCTCCGGGGACGACTCCCTGAAGGTCCCGCTGGACCGGCTCACGCGCAACCAGCACGCGGCGGCGATCGCCTGGCTGCGCCAGCAGCGCCACGCCCTGCACGACGTGGTGCGCGGCGGGAGCGCACCCGACGGCTGGCTCGAGGACACGCCGCTGTACCGGGCGATCCAGCGGCGCCTGGACGCCACCATCTCCGGCTGAGGCCACCACCGTGACCGACCGGCCCGACCTCGAGCCCGGCGTGCTGCTCGCCGGCCGCTATCACCTGCGGACCGTGCTCGGACGCGGCGGAGCCGGCACCGTGTGGCTCGCGGACGACGACCTGCTGGACCGGCCGGTCGCGGTCAAGCTGCTGCACCCCGAGCTCGAGCAGGACGCCTCGGCCGTCGTGCGCTTCCGACGGGAGGCGACCGCGGCGGCGGCGCTGACCCACCCCAACGCGGTGATCGTCTACGACATCGGCGAGGACGCGGGGCGCGTCTTTCTCGTCATGGAGTACGTCGACGGCCTCACGCTGGCCGACCTGCTCGCCGACGGGCAGCTCGCGCCCGACGACGTCGCCACGATCGGCACCAGCGTCGGCCGCGCGCTGGGAGCCGCCCACCGGCGCGGGCTCGTCCACCGGGACGTCAAGCCCGGCAACGTGCTGATCGCCCGCGACGGCGTGGCCAAGGTGGTCGACTTCGGGATCGCCACCGCCCTCGGCGACGCGCAGGCGCGGCTGACGGTCCCCGGCATGGTGGTCGGCACCAGCGCCTACCTCGCTCCGGAGCAGCTCGAGGGCCGGCCCCTGGACGGTCGCGCGGACGTGTACGCGCTCGGCCTGGTCCTCCACGAGTGCCTCACCGGCGAGCCGGCCTTCTCGGGCGGTACCGCCGCGGAGGTCGCGGCGCGCCGGCTGGCCTCGGAGGTCCCCGCCCCATCCCTGCTCACCGCCAACGTCTCCGCCGGCGTCGACAACGCCGTGCGACGCGCGACCCGCCGGGCGCCCGAGGCCCGCTTCGCGGACGGCGCCGAGATCGCCGACGCGCTCGCGTCCGAGGTCCCGGCCGACGCCACGGTCCGCCTGGCG
>SKLC01000324.1 GCA_007123425.1 Nitriliruptoraceae bacterium | reverse complement strand
GGGGCGTGCGTCTGGCCGTGGCTCGGTGGTCGATGGGTCCTGCCGGCCGGACGGAGAGTCTCGTGGGTCTGCTGATCGCGTGCGCCCGTTGAGCCGAGCGATGACGGTCGAGGAGTATCATCCCTGCTCGTCGCAGGGTCAACGAGGGGGAGCTCGTGTCTGTCGTGCTGCAGGGTGCGCCTCGTGCGTGATCCCGGCCGCGGCCTGACGCGCGAGGGCGAGACCCGCGCCTGGCAGCGGCTCGGCGACGACCTCGCCGGCCTCATCTCGTCGGTGGGCCTCGAGCGCGGCGCTCGCCTGGTCGCGGTGGCGCTGGTGCCCGTCTTCTTCGTGGGCGAGGACCTGGCCTACGTCGTGCCCCTCTACACGGCCCTCATCGCCTACGTGCTCGTGACCTCGTTCGCCCCTCGCAACCGGTTCCTGCGCGCCGCGGACCTGGCGGTCGCGGCCGCGCTGGTGGTGGCCACCGGCGGCACGGTCCTGCCGTTCCTGCTGTTCCTGATGGTCGCGGTCGCCGGCACCGCGGTGCACGGCGGGATGCTCGCCGGGCTGGCGGCGGGCGGGACGCTGACCGTGGTGCTGGTCACCACGCTGGCGGCGAGCCAGCGCGTGGCGGAGCTCGGCCCCACGCAGCTGCTGCCGGTGGGGCTGCTGCTGCCCCTGACAGGCGTGACGATGGGTGCGGCCGCGCAGGTCTACGCCGACCAGCAGGCGCGCGACCGCCGGGTGCTGCAGGAGGCCAACCGGCTGTTGGCGGCGCTGCGCTCGCTCGCGGACGAGCTCCCGGGTGGCCTCGACGTGACCACCGTCGCGGCGGCCATGGTCGCTGAGGTGCGCCAGCTGCCCGGCACGCGCGCGGCGCTGGTGTACACGGTGCGCGACGGCGTCCTGCAGCCGGCCTCCACCAGCGGCATGGACCGCAGCGCCGCACCCATCCTGCGCGTCGACCTGCTGCGCGGCCTGACCCGCCCCGGGCGGGCGCAGCTGCGCACCCTGGCCTCGCTCCCGGACGAGCTGCAGCGGCCCTGTGCCGGGCACCGCTGGTGGGTGCTGGTGGGCATGCACCGCGACCACGACCTGGTCGGGGCGCTGCTGATCGGGGTGGACGAGCCCGACGCCGTGCGCTCCGCCCGCCCCCGGCTGGTCGCGCTGGCCGAGGATGGGGCGGTGGCCCTGCAGAACGCCCAGCTGTTCGATGGCACCCGGGAGCGCGCCGCCCAGGCCGCGCGCACGCACCTCGCCGCCGATCTCCACGACGGCACGGCCCAGGCGCTGGCCCACCTGCGTATGGAGCTCGAGCTGCTCTCGATGACGGCCGACGAGGGCCTGCGTGGTGAGCTCGAGCGGCTCGGCCGTGTCGCGCGCACCGCCCTGGAGGACCTGCGCGCGACCATCTCAGGGCTCCGCAGCGACCGAGAGGGAGATCTCGCTGAAGCGATATATCGACATATAGATCACTTGACCAAGCGAGATGGGCCGGTGGTCACCTTCGAGCACCGGGGCGATGCGCGGCTCGATGCGATCACCACCGACGAGGTGCTGCGCGTGGTGCAGGAGGCCCTGTCGAACGCGCTGCGCCACGCCGACGCGTCCACGATCGAGGTGTCCCTCGAGCGCCAGCCCGGGGCCCTGCGCCTGGTGGTCGCCGACGACGGGCGCGGGTTCGGCGACGACGAGCACGCCGAGCCCGTCGCCCCGGTCACCTCCAGCGGGGTGGGCCTGCGCTCGATGCACGAGCGCGCAGCGCGGCTCGACGGCAGGCTCACCATCCGGTCCCAGGACGGTGGCGGCACCCGCGTCGAGCTGACCTGCGACCCCGACCGACGGGGCTCCTCCGAGCCCATGGCCGCAACCGACCCGACCTCTCGCCGACCCATCGGGGGCTGATCCGTGAGCTATCGCATCGTCATCGCCGACGACCACACGCTGGTGCGCCAGAGCGTGATCAAGGCCGTCAGCACCGATCCGGAGGTGGCCGTGGTCGGCGAGGCAGCGGACGGCACCGAGACGCTCGAGGAGGTCGCGCGGCTCACCCCGGACCTCCTCGTCCTCGACATCTCCATGCCCGGCGCCGACGGCCTTGCGATAGCCGAGCAGCTGCGGCGCGACCATCCCGGGGTCGCGCTGCTGTTCCTGTCGATGCACGATGACGACGCCAGCCTCCAGCGCGCCGTCGCGCTCGGGGCCCAGGGCTTCGTGTCCAAGTCGGCGAGCATCGAGGAGCTCATCGAGGCGGTCCGGGCGATCCGCTCCGGCCGCTCGTACCTGAGCTCGAACGTGGCCTCACGGGTGATGGACCTCGCCGCGGGCCGCACCTCGACCTCGCACGTCGGCCTCACGCCCCGGGAGCGGGAGATCCTCGAGCTGCTGACCACCGGCTCGCGCCCCGGGGAGATCGCGACCGAGCTCTTCCTCTCGGTCAAGACGGTCAAGAACCACCTGACGAGCATCTACCAGAAGCTCGAGGTGGAGACCGGGGCCCAAGCGGTGGCGGAGGCCTACCGCCAGGGCATGGTCAAGCGCAGCTCCTGACCTCGAAGCGCCGCCTGGAGGCGAACTGAGCCAGGGAAGGGCTCGCGAGCGCGTCGTTCCTGCCGTCTCGCGCGATCTGGGCGCGTTTTTGCAGGTCAGACTCCGCCAGCCGCATCGGAGAGCCCCACCGAGCCCAGGAGGAGCGGCAGAGGCCCACGCGCACGATCCGCGACCTCGATCGCGGACGGCAGGTGCGCCAGGGCGTCTGCCGCCGCGCCCTCGGTACGGGCGTGGACGCGGACCATCGGCGCACCCGGCTCGACCCGGTCCCCGGTGCGCACGAGCACCTCGAGGCCCACAGCCGGGTCGATCTGGTCCCCCAGCCGCTGGCGGCCCGCTCCCAGGCGTCGGGCGATCTCGCCCAGTCGACGGGCATCGATGCGCTGCACGACGCCTGGTTCGCTCGACCAGTCCTGAACGACAGGCGCGCGAGGCAGATATTGCCAGTGATCGTCGAACAGGCCCGACGGTCCACCTTGGGCCACAATCAGATCCCTAAACACTCCCTCGAGCCTGATTGATCCGAGCAATTGGCTCATCATGACGCGACTGTCTGCCAGATCCTGGCCAGTCAGAGCCAATGCGGACGCGGCCACCTCGACGCTCAGGTCACGCAAGGGGCCGTCGCGGCGCCCGGCCAGGACCTCGATCGCCTCAGCAACCTCGAGGGCGTTGCCGATCGCATCCGCGAGCGGGTCGTCCATCTGGGTGAGCACGGCCGCGGTGCGTCGACCGTGCTGGGTTCCGATGGCCACGCAGCGCTCGGCCAGGGCGGTCGCCTGCTGGAGGTCAGGCATGAACGCCCCGGCGCCCACCTTGACGTCGAGCAGGATGTGGGCGGCTCCCCCGGCCAGCTTCTTGCTCATCACGCTCGAGGCGATCAGCGCGGGGTCCTCGACCGTGGCCGTCACGTCGCGCAGCGCGTAGAGGCGCTTGTCGGCCGGTGCGAGGTCGTCGCCGGCCGACGCCACCGCCACGCCCACCCGCGCGACCTGGTCCAGCAGCTGCTCGGTGGTGAGCTCGACACGCAGGCCTGGGATGGACTCGAGCTTGTCGATCGTGCCGCCCGTGTGGCCCAGGCCGCGGCCGGAGAGCTTGGCGACCTGACACCCCGCGGCCGCCAGCAGGGGCCCCACGATCAGCGTGGTGGCGTCGCCCACGCCCCCGGTGGAGTGCTTGTCGATCGTCGGACCGCGGAGAGTCGACAGATCGATAGATCGACCTGAGTCGACCAAGGCCTGCGTGAGCGCACCGGCCTCGGCATCCGTGAAGCCATTGAGCAACCCGGCCATGAGCAGTGCTGCCATCTGGGCGTCGTCCACCTCCCCGGCCAGATATGCGGGGATCAGGTCACGGATCTCGCCAGGCGTCAGCTCGCCGCGATCCCGCTTGCGCGCGATCAGGTCCACGAAGGAGCTGGTCACGGCGGCCCTCCCTCGGCGCTGTGGGCCGACTGCGCAGCAGGGTCGTCATATCGATAGAGCGACATCGCTTTGTCGATACATCGACATGGAAAGTGGGCGCAGGGCGCAGCAGCACGGCCGGGTCTGGGCACGTCGCGACCCGGCCCGGACCGCCCCGCGCCGCCCGTGCCGGTGCGGCCCTCACCGGGCGGCGTGCCAACAGCGGACCGCGCGATCGGTGAGCCCATCCCTTCAGCTCAGTCGACGCACCATCGCGGAGTCGGGGCCGCGATCGTGGAGGTCCTGGAGCAGCTCGGCGACGGCCTCGCGCACGATGCGTCCCCGGTCGACGCCGATGTCGAACTCCGCACGAAGACGCAGCCGCGCCTGCTCGAGGTCGAGCAGCTCCTGGCTGGTGAGATAGACCGTGATCTTCTGATCGTGACGCACACGGCCCGAGGCCTCCGGTGTCGCCTCCGCCTCCCGCTTGGCGGCAGGCTGGCGGCCGGCACCGTCGGTGGGCTGCTCCCGCCCACTGCGCGTGCCCGTCGTCCCCGTCGAAGGGGCCTTGGCGCCGGTCGAGCGGAAGAGCTCGTCGGCGCCCGGAAGGCTAGCTCGCCGGTTCACGCTGCAGGACCTCCTTCGCGAGCATGCGATACGCCTCCGCGCCACGTGAGCGCGGGGCATAGGTCAGGATCGACTCCCCCGCCACCGGGGCCTCCGCGAAGCGGATGGTCTTCGTCACCGGGGTCTCGTAGACGACCTCACCGAAGGCGTCGCGCACGCGTTCCAGAACTTCCTTGGCATGGATGGTTCTTCCATCGAACATAGTGGGAATGATGCCCTCGAGCACGAGATCAGGGTTGAGACGGTCCCGGACACGCTCCAGCGTCTGCATCAGCAGGGACATGCCGCGCAACGCGAAGTACTCGCACTCGAGCGGGACGATCACCCCGTCCGCAGCCGTGAGGCCGTTGATCGTCAACAGTCCGAGACTCGGTGGGCAGTCGATCAGGATGTGGTCGTACCGGTAGCGGAGCCGCTCGACGATCCGCTGCAGGGCCTGCTCGCGGGCCACCTCCTGCACCAGGAGGAGCTCAGCAGCAGCCAGGTCGATGTTCGCCGGCAGGAGGTGGAGGTCGGCCATCTCCGTCTCGACCAGGGCCTCGTCCAGGCTGGTCCCGTCCTGCATGAGCAGGTTGTAGATGGTCGCCTCACGCGCGTGGGGCTCCACCCCCAGGCCCACGCCCAGGGAGCCCTGTGGGTCGACGTCGATCAGCAGGACCCGCCGGCCGTGCTCGGCCAGAGCCGCGCCGAGATTGATCGTGGTCGTGGTCTTTCCGACCCCGCCCTTCTGATTGGCCATCGCCACCACGTGGGCGGGGCGACGCTTCTGGGGGCCACCGCCCGGACGGAGCTCGTCGCCGCCCCGTCGAAGCGCCTGAGCCCTGTCCGCACCCCAGCTCTGTGCGGTCTCCGTGGTGGTCACCGATCCCTCCTACGTGTCGGGCGGCCCTGATCGCCAGCGGCGCTACAAAGCTCCTTAGCGATTTGTCGACCTGTCGCTTGCTCGTCAGATAGACGCGAACGCGGCGCACCGTAGTCCCGCCGAATCGGCCAGACAAGACCGAAACCTTCCGAATCATCCCTGGTACACCGATACATCGCTAGATAGATATAGAGATATCTCGCTGTTTCGCTCGCTCGTCCACGTTGACGTCCGGCACCAGCGACGTCGCCAGCCGGAGGGGCCTCGAGGGCCTCTTTCGGCCCCTGTCGGCGCCGGGCGGTCTGGGCGACGCGTACGGAGTTGGGGCAGCTGGTGCATGGCCCGCTTCCCACGCGGGGCAGCCAAACGACGTGGCACCCACGCCAGGCCTCGCAGGCGTGCCACTCGCCCCGGTCCGACCGGCACCATGAGCCTGTCGCCGGCCCCGCCTCCTGCCGGCAGGGGACACGGGGCTGCGTGCCGGTGTCGGCCCGTGGTCGACGTTGGCCCGCTTGAGGTGAGGCGCCCTCGTCGGAACCGTGCTGGCCGCGAACTCTGGGCGCTGGTCGCACGCCCCGTCGTCCAGTCGGCAGGCTCGAGCCAGGCGCGACGAATGCCCGGGATCCTGGCCGGCCCCCTTCTGGTCGAGCGGCATCGACGACCCCCGGCGCCGAGCGACCCGGTCTCCTCCTGCCCCGACCCGATCCTCTTCTGCCCTCTCCCGCTTCCGGCCGCGGATGCGTCTCCCCGGGCGAGGCATGGCCGGCCCTCGACGTGTCCGGCCAGCGGGAGCCCAAGATCTTCGGCCGTGAGACGACGCACGTGCGAGGGCACCTCGGGCCCGGCGTTCGGGCGTCGACCCTCGACCATGACGAATGAGCTTCTAGCTTCAACCAGTTCAGCAAAGGATGTGGGTGCTGTTCATGGTGGACTGCTACGTCTATATTCAGAATTTAGGGATCTATTAGGATTGTAAGAATGCGTGAGTATGCGTGACGCCGGGGCAGCCGGTTCTCACCTACCGCCCAGCTCAACGGGCCATGCGGGTCGTGGACTGGAAGGCCGCTACTCCCCCAGGTGACAGCGAGACGTCGCCGGCTCCCCCCGCCGGCACCCGATGGGGAGGCGGCCGCCCGGTGCGTGGCCGTGGTGCGTCACCGAGGTCCCGGAGCGGGGACGCGCCGGGGCTCACCGGCGGGCCCCGGGGTGGGGTGCGATGTCAGCACCCAGCTGGATCGGCTGTTTGGGCACAGCTCACATCGAGATCGACACCCGAGGCAGGCCACATCGACAACGCGCCGCCTACACAGTCGATGTCGCAGAACATGCGCCTGGGCGGCTCAACTATCCGATTGGGTGTCGGCGCAGGTCACACACCGGATCGACAGGGGGCGAACCTCGAGTCGCCCCTCGTCGATGGCGTCCCCACAGCTCGCACAGCGTCCGTACTCCCCTGCCTCCATCCGCTGCAGCGCGTCGTCGATCATCTGCACACGCCGACGGGCCGCGGCGATGTGTCCCAGCAGTTCGGAGCGGGCCTCGGTGGCCTGCCCCGAGTCGGCGAACCCGTCGTCGCCCACATCGAGCTCCCCCACCTCGTCCGAGTACGCCTCGGCGCCGTAGTCGGCGAGGAAGGCGAGCTGCGTGTCGCGGTCCTCGGTCAACGTGCGGCGCAGCTCTTCTTGGCGCTGCTGGTCCATGGCGTCACCTCCGTCGAGTCGAGCCTACGGCCGGCGCTGGCAGCGCACCGCCGTCACGCGCGGGGGTGGGCCCGCTCGTAGACCTCGCGAAGCGCCTGGCGACTGACCAGCGTGTACACCTGGGTGGTGGTGACGCTGGCATGGCCGAGCAGCTCCTGGACCGCTCGGACGTCCGCACCTCCGTCCAGCAGGTGCGTCGCGAAGGAGTGGCGCAGCGTGTGCGGCGAGACCTGCGCAACGAGGTCCACACGCTCGGCGTGGTGGCGCACGATCTTCCACACCCCCTGGCGACTGAGCCGACCCCCGCGCGCATTGACGAAGAGCGACGGCCCATCGCCCGCGAGCGCCGGCCGGCCCCCGACGAGCCAGCGATCGAGCTCTCGGCCTGCCACCTCCCCATAGGGGACCAGCCGCTGCTTGTCACCCTTGCCGGTGACCCGTACCAGACGCTCGGTCTGGTCCACGTCGTCGACGTCCAGCGAGATCAGCTCGCTGATCCGCATCCCGGCGCCGTAGAGCAGCTCGAGCATCGCCCGGTCCCGCAGCCCCCGGGCGTCGTCGCCCACGGGTGCCGCCAGCAGCCGGTCCACCTCGTCGACCGACAGGGCCTTGGGCAGGGCGCGGGCGGCTCGCGGGGTCCCGACCGAGGCGGAGACGTCCTCACCCGTCAGGCCCTCCCGTGCGAGGAAGCGGTGGAATCCGCGCACGGCGACAACGATCCGTGCCACGGACGAGGGGGCGTAGGGACGGCCGTTCGCGGAGGTCGTGGCGCGAAGCCAGGCGACGAAGGCCTCGACGTCATCGGCCAGCACCTCGCGGGGGTCGTCGATGCCCACATCCTGCAGGAACCGACCGTAGACCTCCAGGTCCCGGCGATAGGCCTCCACGGTGTTGGCGGCCAGCCCGCGCTCCGCGCGCAGGTGGTCGAGATAGCGGCCCACGAGCGGGACGCGGCTGGTGCTCACCATGCCGCGATGAGGTCCTCGACCGCGTGGGCCGACAGCCCGTGGGCCTTGGCGATGGCCTCGTTGGCGACCTCGCCCGCGGCCACGTTGACACCCGCCTGCAGGCCCCGGTCCTCCCCCAGGGCCCGGCGCGGCTCGGCTGCCAGCCGCAGGACGTAGGGCAGCGTCGCGATCGTCAATGCCCGGGTCGAGGTGTGCGGGACCGCGCCGGGCATGTTCCCCACGGCGTAGTGGATCACGTCGTCCACCACGTAGGTCGGCTCGTCGTGGGTCGTCATATGACTGGTCTCGGCGCAGCCACCTTGATCTATCGATATGTCGACAAAGACGGCGCCAGGGCGCATGCCGTGCACCATCGCCTCGCTGATGACCCGCGGCGTGCGCGCCCCGGGCACCAGGACCGCGCCGATCACGAGGTCGGCCTCGGCGAGCAGTCGCTCCAGGGTCCACTGGTTGGAGTGCAGCGTCGTCAGCCGCCCGTGAGCGATCTCGTCCAGCTCCCGGAGCCGCGCGAGGTCGATGTCCAGCACGCTCACGCGCGCCTGCAGCCCCATCGCGATGGATGCCGCGTCACGGCCGGCGATCCCGGCGCCGACCACCACGACGTGGCCGGGCTCGACCCCGGGGACACCGCCCAGCAGCACGCCTCGCCCGCCACGCTCCCGCTCGAGGGCGGCCGCCCCGACCTGCGGGGCCATCCGGCCCGCGATCTGCGACATCGGAGCCAGCAGTGGCAGCGAGCCGTCGGGCCCCTGGACCGTCTCGTAGCCGATCGCCATCGTGCCGGCCTCGCGCAGCCGACGGGTCAGCTCCGGCTCCGCGGCCAGGTGCAGGAAGGTGAACAGGATCAGGTCCGACCGAAGATGGCCGAACTCCTCGGACGTGGGCTCCTTGACCTTGCAGATCAGCTCGGCAGCGCCCCACACCTCGGCGGCGTCCTCGACGATCCGCGCCCCCGCCGCGCGGTAGTCGTCGTCGGCGATCGAGGAGCCCTCCCCGGCACCGGCCTCCACGAGCACGTGATGGTCGGCCATCGTCAGCTCGCGCACCCCAGCCGGCGTGAGCGCGACGCGGGCCTCGTGCGTCTTCACCTCGCGGGGAACGCCCACTCGCACCGTCGTCGCCTTCGCACGCCTCGAGGATCGAGCCTACTGCGGCGCGGCGCGCGACCGCGGGAAACGCGTACCCGGCAGGCGGTCCTCGGCGAGCAGCAGGCCGACCAGGGTCTTGGCGTCGGTGACACGTCCGGCGCGTGCGTCGGCGATCGCGTCACGCACATCGAGGAGGACGAGCTCCATGTCCGCCTCCTCGTGCTCCGCCTCGAACCCGTCGGGGCGGCCGTTCTCGGCCAGTCGGGTCGCGAGGTAGACGTGGGTGCGCTCGTCGGTCCAGCCCGCGGAGTTGTCGAAGGTCGCCAGGTGCTCGAGCTGCCCGGCCGCGTAGCCGGTCTCCTCGGCGAGCTCGCGGTGGGCGGCCGCCTCGGGCCCTTCACCGTCGACGTCCAGCGTGCCGGCCGGGATCTCGAGCAGATGGGCGCGCAGGGCCTGGCGGTACTGGCGCAGCAGCACCACCCGGCCGTCATCGGTGACGGGCACGATCGCGACCGCGTCGTCGTGGACGACGATCTCGCGCTCGACCTCCTCGCCGTCGGGGGTGCGCACCCGCTCGATGCGCACCGTGGAGCGGCCCCGGTAGCGCTCGACGACGTCCAGCGTCGTGAACCCGGTGTCGTTCATGAGGATGTCTCGCCCAGCGAGCCGGCCACGGGTGCGGGCCCGTCACCATGACGGCCGGCCCCGTGGGCCACGGTGGCGTCGCGCACCTCGGCGGCCGTGGGCTCGTCGAGCTCCACCGGCAGCCGGCCGGAGGCCTCGCGACGGTGCTGCAGCGCGGCGGCGACGAAGCCGTCGAAGAGCGGATGCGGGCGCGTGGGCCGTGACTTGAGCTCCGGATGGGCCTGGGTGGCCACGAACCAGGGGTGGTCGGGCAGCTCGATGAACTCCACCAGGCGATCGTCGGGCGAGAGCCCGGAGAAGACCATCCCGGCGTCGGCGAAGGGCTGCCGGTAGCGGTTGTTGAACTCGAACCGGTGGCGGTGCCGCTCGTAGACCACGGGCTCGTCGCCGTAGGCGGCCCGGGTGCGGCTCCCCTCGGCCAGCTTGGCGGGGTAGGCGCCGAGGCGCATCGTGCCGCCCTTGTCGGTCACGTCGCGCTGGTCGGGCATGAGGTCGATCACGGGATCGGGCGTGTGCGGCTCGAACTCCGCCGAGTGGGCCCACGGCAGCCCGACCACGTTGCGGCCGTACTCGACCACCGCGACCTGCAGGCCCAGGCACAGCCCGAGGTAGGGCACCTCGTGCACGCGGGCGTGGCGGGCGGCCGCGATCTTGCCCTCGACGCCGCGCACGCCGAACCCGCCGGGCACCAGCACGCCGTCGATGCCGGCCAGCAGCCGGTCGGTCTCCTCGTGGTCGTCCTCGCGCTGGCGGCCGCCCTCGGGGGTGAGGTCGTCCGAGGGGATCCAGCGGATCTGCACATCGGCCCCGTTGGCCAGCCCGCCGTGGCGCAGCGCCTCGACCACCGACAGGTAGGCGTCGGGCAGGTCGACGTACTTGCCCACGATCCCGACGGTGACGGTCTCGTGCACCGCGTGGGTCTTGCGCACGACCTCGTTCCACTGGGTGAGGTCGGGCTCCATGTCGGGCAGCCCGAGCTTCTTGGCCACCACCCGGTCCAGGCCCTCGTCGCGCATCGCGAGCGGCACGTCGTAGAGCGAGGAGCGGTCGGTGGCGGCCACCACGGCATCGATGTCCACGTCGCACTGCAGCGCGACCTTGCGCCGCAGGCCCTCCTCGAGGTCCCGGTCGCTTCGCAGCACCAGCACGTCGGGCTGGATGCCCACCGCCCGCAGCTCGCGGACCGAGTGCTGGGCCGGCTTGGTCTTGAGCTCTCCGGCCGCGCCGATCCAGGGCACCAGGGCGCAGTGGACGTAGCAGATGTTCTCGCGCCCGATCTCATGGCGCAGCTGGCGGATCGCCTCGAGGAAGGGCAGTCCCTCGATGTCGCCCACGGTGCCGCCGACCTCGGTGATGACGACGTCGACGTCATCGTCGTCGGCCACGCCGCGGATGCGCGCCTGGATCTCGTCGGTGATGTGCGGGATGACCTGCACGGTCTTGCCGAGGTAGTCGCCGCGGCGCTCCTTGTTGATCACCGACAGCCACACCTGGCCGGAGGAGACGCTGGAGCCGCGGTGGAGGCTCTCGTCGATGAAGCGCTCGTAGTGGCCGAGGTCGAGGTCGGTCTCGCCGCCGTCGTCGGTGACGAACACCTCGCCGTGCTCGAAGGGGTTCATCGTGCCGGGGTCGACGTTGATGTAGGGGTCGAGCTTCTG
>SKLC01000397.1 GCA_007123425.1 Nitriliruptoraceae bacterium | reverse complement strand
GGTCCCAGGGCGGCGCCCAGCAGCACCGGCGGGTGCGGCTGCTGCACCGGCTTCGGCCAGGCCCGCGACGGTGCGAGGCGGGCGTGCTCGGCGTCCAGGGAAGCGACCTCGCGGGTCCACAGCGCCCGCATCAGCGCGAGGCGGTCGCGCACGACGCCGCGCCGCTCGGCGAAGGCGACGCCGTGGTGCTCCACCTCGGGCACGTTCCAGCCGTAGCCCACGCCCAGGGTGACTCGCCCGCCCGACAGGACGTCGAGGGTGGCGACCTCCTTGGCCGTGATGATGGGATCGCGCTGGGCGATCAGCGCCACCCCGGTGATCAGCTCCAGCGACGAGGTGGCCGCCGCTGCCGCGCCCAGCGCCAGGAACGGGTCCAGCGTGCGGGCGTAGTCCTCGGGCAGGTCGATGCCGGCCGGGTGGTCGCTGTGGTCCACGGGCATGTGGGTGTGCTCGGGCACCGTGAGCGACGCCAGGCCGCGCTCCTCCGCGGCGGCGGCGAGCTCGTCGATCCGCCAGGTGGTGTCGGTGGCCATGACGCTGATGCCGATGCGCATGCTCAGTACCCCAGGTCGACGTGGACCGGTCCGAGGAGCGGCTCGTCCGTGGCCCACCGCCGGACGTTCTCGCGGACCCGCTCGGCCAGCAGCGCCTGGCCCATCTCCGGGGTGTTGCCCACGTGCGGCGTGACGAGCGCCGCGTCGAGGCCCCACAGCGGGTGGTCGTCGGGCAGCGGCTCCGGATCGGTGACGTCCAGCGCCGCCCCGCCCAGCGCTCCGGCCCGGAGCGCGGCCACCAGCGCGTCGGTGTCGACGTGCGCGCCGCGGGCGACGTTGACGAGCCAGGCGTGGGCCGGCAGCGCCGCCAGCTCCTCCGCGCCGATGATCCCGTGGGTCTCGGGGGTCAGCGCCAGCGCGAGCACCACGAGATCGCTGTGTGCGAGGGCACCGTGCAGCTGGTCGGGGCCGACCACGTCGGCGGCGTGCTCCATCGGGGCAGGGTGGCGTCGCACGACGGTCACCCGGGCGTCGAAGGGGGCCAGCAGCCGCAGCAGCTCCTGCGCGATCCCGCCGCCGCCGAGCAGCGTCACCCGTGCCCCCAGCAGGTTGTGGCCGCGAGGGCCCGACCAGGTGCGCTGGCGGGCGTAGTGGCCCACTCCTCGCAGGCCGGCCAGCGCCAGCGCCAGCGCGTGCTCGGCCACCGGCTGGGCGTAGACCCCCTTGCCGCAGGTCCAGACGCGCTTGTCGTCCAGGACCTCGACGTAGGGCTCGATGCCGGCCCACGGCAGCTGCACCCAGGCGAGCGCCGGGTGCTCGTCGAGCATGCGCGCCAGGCCCCCGGGGTCCCGGGGGTCGAGCCAGACCAGCGCTTCGGCGTCGGCGGGCTCGACGACCTCGCCGCCGCCGGAGGCGACCGCCTCGCGCACCATGGCCGCGCCGGGTCCCTCGGCGACGGCGCACCGCGGTGGGGCCACTGGGCTCCTCCTCGCTCGGGTGGCCTCGACCGTACTCGTCCGCACGGGGGCACCGCGTGGTCGCCGCGCCCGGGATGGCTAGCGTGTCGCCGACTCACGGCGAGGTGGCGGCATGCACGACGAGCCCACGATGCGCGAGCGCCCCATCGGGGTGTTCGACAGCGGCCTGGGCGGGCTCACCGTGCTCCAGGCCCTGGGCGACCTGCTGCCCGACGAGCACTTCGTCTACGTCGGCGACACGGCCCGGTACCCCTACGGCGACAAGACGCCGGCGCAGCTGCGGGCCTTCTCCCGCGAGATCGCGGGCTTCCTGCTCGACCAGGGTGCCAAGCTGCTGATCGTGGCCTGCAACAGCGCGACGGCGGCGGCGCTGGAGGACCTGCGCGAGCACGTCCCCGTGCCGGTCGTCGGCGTCGTGGAGCCGGGGCTGCGGGCGGCGGCGGCCGTCTCCCGCACGCACCGCACCGTGGTGATCGGCACACAGGTCACCGCCGACTCGCGGGTCTATGAGCACGCCGCCGATCAGCTGCGCCTCGACCTGGCCCTGCGCACCGTCGCGTGTCCCGAGTTCGTCCACCTCGTCGAGGAGGGACGCACCGAGGGGGCGGAGGCGGAGCGCGTGGTGGCCGACCGGCTCGCGCCGCTGCTCACCGCCCGGGTCGACACCATGGTGCTGGGCTGCACCCATTTCCCGCTGCTGGCCCGCACCCTCTCCAACGTCGTGGGGCGCGGCGTCACGCTGGTCTCCAGCGCCGACGAGACCGCCTTCGAGACCCGGGACCTGCTCGAGCGCACAGGATGGCTGCGCCACGGCGACGGCCGCGGCCGCCGCGTCTTCCACACCACCGGTGACCCCCGCCGGTTCCGAATGCTCGGTGCGGGCTTCCTCGGCCAGACGCTGGAGGATGTCCACCACCTGCCGCTGGGGCAGCTCGCCGCCGCCCGCAGAGAGGACCCCGCATGATCCGCGCCGTCGCCCTGGACCTGATGGACACCGTCGTCCGCGATCCCTACCGCGAGGCGCTCCGGGCGGCGCTCGGCACCCCGCCGCGTGTCGCCTTCGAGCGGCGCGACCCCGACCTCTACCCCTCGCTCGAGCGCGGTGAGATCGAGGAGCAGGAGTACTGGGAGCACCATCGCGAGATCGGCATCGCCGTCGACCCCGACCGCTTCCACGAGGTCCGCCGGGCGGGCACGACCTGGCTGGCGGGCATGCCCGAGCTGCTCGACGACCTGCGTGGCGAGGTGCTGCGCGTCACCGCGTCGAACTATCCCGTGTGGATCGAGGAGCTCGCCGACGAGATGCTCGGCGACCGCTTCGACCGCGTGCTCGCCTCCTACCACCTCGGCACCCGCAAGCCCGACCACGGCTTCTACCGCCGGCTGCTCGAGGCGCTCGACCTGGACGCGGGCGAGGTCGCCTTCGTCGACGACCGCGAGGTCAACGTGACCGCGGCCGCGGAGGTGGGGCTGCACGCGCGCTGCTTCCGCGACGCCGCCGACGTGCGCCGGTGGCTGCGGTCGCTGGGCGTCGGTGTGGCGCTCGAGGCCCGCGAGTAGCGCCGTCTCCCCGAGGCGCATGCGTCGCGGCTGCCGTCGAGGTCCCGGGCGCGGGCTGCCCGCCGGC
>SKLC01000238.1 GCA_007123425.1 Nitriliruptoraceae bacterium | reverse complement strand
GCCGCCAGCAGGGCCTCGCGCAGCGCACGGCGGTCGAGGCCGGTCACGACGGGCGCCGCACGCAGGTCCCGGCCACGCGGTCGTGCCAGCCCCGCTCCTGGGGGTCCCGGGCGATCGAGATCGCGATGGCCACGCTGACCGCCACCGCCAGGGCGTTGCCCACCGCCGGGCCCAGCACGGCGGGCAGCAGCGAGCTCAGGCCCCACAGGTTGCGGGTCGCGCCCGCGCCCAGCCCCGGCCGGGGTCCGCGCGAGCCGACCACCCGCAGCCGCAGCAGGCGCTTGCCGAGCGATCCGCCGGTGCCGTCGGCGATCGTCCGGTAGACGAACCACAGCAGCGCCACCTCGACGGGGCCGGGGGCGCGGTCCGCGGTCGCGACGGTCACCAGGGCGATGGGGGCGGTCAGCGCGAGGACCACCAGGCCGTCGACGACCAGCGCCAGGAGGCGGCTGCCGAGGTCGGCCGGCTCGTCGGCAACGGGGGAGGAAGGCATCGCTTGCGGGCTCGTCGACGGTCGGACCCGGCACGCTACTGCGCCCGCCAGGGACCGAGCGCCCCGGCCCGTGACGCGTCACGGGCCCGCCAGGGGCGGGCCCGTGAGCGGTTCGGGACGGGTCAGCCGACCTTGATGACGCTGGTGTTGTCGGCGAACTGGTCGTGCCAGCCGCGCCGGGTCTGGGCGTCGTTGTTGATCGTGACCGCGATGTAGATCGTGACCGCGAGGTAGGCCAGCCCACCCAGGATCGGGATGATCGGCAGCAGCATGTAGGCGTTGCGCTTGAAGGCCTGCTCCATCGGCGGGAGGTTCCCGGCCTGATCGGTCACCTTGAGCTTCAGGAGCATCTTGCCCAGCGTCTGGCCGCGGTTGGACTCGAGGAAGGCGAAGTACGCCAGCGCCAGGCCGTACATGACGACGCTGCTGATGATCCCGCCCACGGAGAAGCCGCCGATGCCGGGCATGCCCCCGAAGCCGACGCCGCTGAAGGCGAGGCCGATGGTCAGCGGGATGACGATGACCCCGAGCACGATCCCCACCAGGATCCAGTCGATCAGCTTGGCCAGGAAGCGGGTCGTCAGATCGGCGGGCTCGCCGACCCCCTGTGGGGCGCCGCCCGGCGCGGGCTGGCCCTGCGGCGGTGGCGGGGTGCCGGGCTGCGAGCCCTCGGGCGGCTCGCCCATCGACGGCGTGTTCGGACCTTCGGTCATGTGCAAACCCCTTGTGCGCGTTGGTTGCAGACGCGGGTATCACGTCGCTGGCACGCGTCGGCGCGCCCTGCCCCAGGGGGCAGCATACCGTCGCGGCCCCTCACGCACGGTAGATCACGCGACGACCGAGCGCGACCATCTGCGACGATCCGGGTGCTCGCGTGCGCTCGGCTCGGTGGGTGCGCGCATACCGCAATAGCATCCGGGTCGACCCTGCACGCTCGAGCTGGAGGCCCCATGACCCGCACGCACCGCATCGCGCTCCTCGGCGGCGACGGGATCGGCCCCGAGGTGGTCGCCGAGGGCGGCAAGGTGCTCGACCGCCTCGAGCAGCTCGAGGGCTTCGCGACCGAGCGCGTCGAGTACGACCTCGGCGGGCGCCGCTACCTGGCCACCGGCGAGGTGCTCTCCGACGAGACCTTGCGGGAGCTCAAGGGCTTCGACGCGATCTACCTCGGCGCCGTGGGCACCCCCGAGGTGCCCCCCGGCGTGATCGAGCGCGGGCTGCTGCTCAAGCTGCGGTTCGCCTT
The DNA here is from genome assembly GCA_007123425.1 of Nitriliruptoraceae bacterium. Taxonomy (GTDB): domain Bacteria; phylum Actinomycetota; class Nitriliruptoria; order Nitriliruptorales; family Nitriliruptoraceae; genus SKLC01. The sequence continues at coordinate 1,374 of SKLC01000238.1, read as the reverse complement.
CGACCAGTACGTCAACTACCGCCCGATCCGGCTCTACCCGGGGGTGGCCACGCCCGTCGCGGGCCTCACGCCCGACCGCTGCGACTTCGTGGTCGTGCGCGAGAACACCGAGGGCGTCTACGCGGGGGCCGGCGGCACCCTCTACGAGGGCACGCCGCACGAGGTCGCCACCCAGGAGAGCGTCAACACCCGCCACGGCGTCGAGCGCGTGCTGCGGTTCGCCTTCGAGGAGGCGCGCCGGCGCGACGGCCACCTCACGCTGGTGCACAAGACCAACGTGCTCGCCCACGCGGGCGGGCTGTGGATGCGCACCTTCGAGGAGCTCGGCGAGGCCCAGTTCGCCGACGTCGAGCGCGACTACGTCCATGTCGACGCGGCCTGCCTGTACTTCGTCACGCAGCCCGAGCGCTTCGACGTGGTGGTCACCGAGAACCTGTTCGGTGACATCATCACCGACCTCGGCGCCGCCGTGCAGGGCGGCATGGGCCTGGCGGCCTCGGGCAACCTCGACCCCACCCGGGCGGCCCCGTCGATGTTCGAGCCCGTGCACGGCTCCGCGCCCGACATCGTGGGCAGCGGCAAGGCGGACCCGATCGCCGCGGTCATGAGCCTGGGCACCATGCTGGAGTTCCTGGGCGAGACGTCGGCCGCGGCGCGCGTGGACCGTGCGGTCTCGGCCGAGCTGGCCGAGCGGGGCGACGCGCGTCCCGACGGTCTGGGATACTCCACGGCGGACGTGGGGGACCGGCTGGCACGGCTCGTCGAGGACTGACCCCACCGCAGGCAGCAGATCGCGGCGGCGCGACCGCCCGGGAGCAGAGAGCGTCACGATGCCCTTCCCCAAGGCCGACAAGATCTGGATGGACGGCGAGCTCGTCGACTGGGACGCCGCCACGGTCCACGTGCTCACGCCGACCCTGCACTACGGCTACGGCGTCTTCGAGGGCATCCGCGCCTACCCGACCGACCTCGGCCCGGCGGTCTTCGAGCTGCGCCCACACGTCGAGCGCCTGCTGCGCTCGGCCAAGATCTACCCGCCGCTGGACGACGTGCCCTACTCGGTCGACGACCTGTGCGACGCGATCGTGGGGCTGATCGAGACCAACGGCCACGAGGGCGGCTGCTACATCCGGCCCACGATCATCCTCGGCTACGGCGAGATCGGCCTCAACCCGCTGCCGAGCCGGCCGCAGACCATCATCGCGACCTGGGAGTGGGGCGCCTACCTCGGGGAGGAGGCGCTGATCAACGGGGTGCGCGTGTGCATCAGCTCCTACCGCCGCATCGGCAAGAACACCATCCCGCCCCAGGGCAAGGCCAACGGGCAGTACCTCAACTCCTCGCTGGCCAAGGTCGAGGCGCTGCGCAGCGGCT
>SKLC01000453.1 GCA_007123425.1 Nitriliruptoraceae bacterium | reverse complement strand
TCGGCCCGTGAGAGCGAGGTGGGCAGCACCGAGCGGGCCTCGGAGGTCAGCTGCCGCAGCTCGGGGACCAGGAGCAGCGGGCGCAGGTGGGGCGCCGGGTTGACGCGACGCACGACGAGGGTGCCGTCCTGGGCGCGCGCGCAGGCGACCAGCCCGCCCAGCAGCGCCGGCGCCACGTTGTCGGGATGGCCCTCGAGCCGATCGGCGAGCGTCACCAGCGCGCGGTCACCGACCGGCAGGCCGGTCAGGGCCCGGGCCAGCACCAGCCCGGCCACGATCGCCGCCGACGACGAGCCCATGCCCCGCTCGAGGGGCACGTCGCACTGGGCCACCAGCCCGACGTCGGGCACCTCGACGCCGTGGTGCTCGCAGAAGGTCACCAGCGCGCGCCACACCAGGTTGTCGTCGTCGTCGGCCACCTCGCCGGCGCCCTCGCCGCGCGCCTCCACGCGCATCGGCGCCTCGTCGCGCGGCCGGGAGCGCACCAGCAGGTGGCGGTCCAGCGCGAGCCCCAGCGCGTCGAAGCCGGGCCCCAGGTTCGCTGTCGTGGCCGGCACCCGCACCGCGTGATGGGTGAGGCCAGCGGTCACGCCTCCAGCCCCAGCTCGCGGGCGGCGGCGTCGCGGTCGGCGGGGATGGTCACCGGCTCGGCCGCGCCCGAGATCGCCCACTCGGGATCCTTGAGCCCGTGCCCGGTGAGCACGCACACGATGCGCTGGCCCGGCTCGATCTCGCCGGCCTCGTGCAACTGCAGCAGCCCGGCCACCGACGCGGCCGACGCCATCTCGGCGAACACGCCGTGTCGGGCGATGAGCCGGAACGCCGCGATGATCTCGCGATCGGTCACCGAGCGGATGGAGCCGCCCGACTCGGCCGCGGCGTCGACCGCGGGCTGCCAGGACGCCGGGTTGCCGATGCGGATCGCGGTGGCGATGGTCTGGGGCTGCTCGACCGGGTGGCCCAGGACCAGCGGCGCGGCGCCCGCGGCCTGGTAGCCGCGCATCACCGGCAGCCGATCGGTCACCCCGTCGGCGGAGTACTCCTGGTAGCCGCGCCAGTAGGCGGTGATGTTGCCGGCGTTGCCCACCGGCATCACGTGGACGTCGGGGGCGGAGCCGAGCTGGTCGCAGATCTCCCAGGCGCCGGTGCGCTGGCCGTCGATGCGGTAGGGGTTGACGCTGTTGACCAGCTCCACCGGGTAGGCGTCGGCCAGCTCGCGGCTCAGGATCAGCGCCTCGTCGAAGTTGCCGTCGATCTGAATGACCTTGGCCCCGTGCACCAGCGCCTGGGCGAGCTTGCCGAGCGCGATCTTGCCCTTGGGCACCACCACGCCGCAGGTCATGCCCGCCTTGCCCGCGTAGGCGGCCGCCGACGCCGAGGTGTTGCCGGTCGAGGCGCAGATGACCGCCTGCGCCCCGGCCTCCTTGGCCTTGCTGATCGCCACCGTCATCCCGCGGTCCTTGAAGGAGCCGGTGGGGTTGGAGCCGTCGAACTTCAGGTGCACCTCGCATCCGGTGCGCTCGGAGAGCTCCTCCGAGTGGATCAGCGGGGTCCCGCCCTCCCGCAGGGTGACCACCGGCGTGTCCGCGGTGACCGGCATGCGGTCCGCGTACTCCTCGAGGATCCCTCGCCAGAGGTGGGCGCCGCTCACGACGAGAACACCTCGGACTCGACGCGCATCACGCTGGCCACCCGCCGCACGGCCGCGACGTCGGCCAGGGCGTCCGCGGTGGCCCGCAGGTCGCCCTCACGAGAGCGGTGGGTGACCAGCACGAGCTGGGCGTGGTCGTCGTCGCCCTCCTGCCAGACCTGGGCGATCGAGACGCCGTGGGCGCCGAAGGTCAGCGCCACCTCGGCGAGCACGCCCGGCTGGTCGTCGACGTCGAGGAGCACGAAGTACTGGGTCTGCAGGTCCTCGATGGGGCGGATCGGCTGGGCACGGTGCTCGGACTCCACCGGGCCGCGGGCGGTCTGCAGCAGGTTGCGGGACACGTCGATGACGTCGCCGACGACCGCGGAGGCCGTGGGCGCGGCCCCGGCGCCGTGCCCGTAGAACATCAGCTCCCCGGCGGCGTCGGCCTCGACGTAGATGGCGTTGTAGGCGTCGCGCACCGCGGCCAGGGGGTGGTCCTTGGGCAGGAAGGCGGGGTGGACCCGGACCGCCATCTGGTCCTCGACCTCGCTGGCGATCGCCAGCAGCTTGACGACGTAGCCCAGCCGGTCGGCGACCCGGATGTCGGTGGCGCTGACCGACTCGATGCCCTCGCGGTAGACCTGCTCGCCGTGCACGGCGGTGTCGAAGGCCAGCGAGGCGACGATCGCGCACTTCGCGGCCGCGTCGTGCCCGGCGACGTCGGCGGTGGGGTCGGCCTCGGCGTAGCCCAGCTCCTTGGCCTCGGCCAGCGCCTCCTCGTAGGTGGTGCCGTCCTCGGTCATCTTGGTCAGGATGTAGTTGGTGGTGCCGTTGAGGATGCCCACGACGCGCCGGATGTGGTCGCCGGCCAGCGACTCCTTCAGCGGCTTGATGATCGGGATCGCCCCGGCGACGGCGGCCTCGTAGGCGAGGTCGACGCCGGCCTCCTGGGCCAGCGCGAACAGCTCGGGCCCCTCGGTGGCGATCAGCTCCTTGTTGGCCGTCACCACCGGCTTGCCCAGCTCCAGCGCGCGGCGGATGAGCTCGCCCGCGGGCTCGCGACCGCCCATCACCTCGATGACCAGGTCGACGTCGTCGGCCTCTACGACCGAGGCCGCGTCGTCGGTGATCGCGCCGTCCGGCAGGGCGACGCCCCGGTCGCGGGCGGTGTCGCGCACGGCGACCCGGGTGATCCGCAGCCTCGCGCCGGTGCGCGCAGCGATGTCCTCCTCGCCCTGCTGCAGCAGCGCGACGACGCCGGTGCCGACGGTGCCGCATCCGAGCAGGCCGATCCGCAGCTCACGGTCCACAGGCGAACCCCAGGGTGGTCGAGACGGGACGTGGGACGCGCGCGAGCCTACCCGCCCGGCCCCGTGCTCCCCGCCTCCGGCCGGGGGAAGGTCGCGCCGCGGGCGGCCAGCCGGATCAGCGCGCCGTCCACACCACGCCGTGGGGACGCAGGCCCAGGCGCCCGGCCAG
>SKLC01000100.1 GCA_007123425.1 Nitriliruptoraceae bacterium | reverse complement strand
GGTCTCGGCCTGCGCCGTGGCGGCCGCCAGCGCCGCCGCGAAGTCGCCTCCGCCGTCCCGGTCGGCCGGTGCTGGCGGGCTCGGACGCTGCGGCGCCGCGGTGTCGGTGGTTGCGGCGACCAGAGGTACGGACACTCCCGACCCTCCTTCTCCACGTGTCGTCGGCAGGAGCCACGGCACCTCAAGGGTCCCGTGGCCCTCCGACAGGCCCCTGTGCGGGCCACGCGCGCGCCTGGCGCTGCCGGGGCGAGGCCTTGAGTCCCGTTGCCGGCGGCCGACACCAAGCCGCATGGACAAGGACCGCCGTGCGCTTCAGGAGCTCGCGCGCCGACTCGGCGACGAGCGCCAGATCGTGACGTTCCTGCTGTACAAGCTGACCGTCACGAACCTCATGCTGGCCGCGGACGAGCAGCGGTTCGTCCCCGAGGCGCTGCGCGAGGTCGAGGAGGCGGTCGACCGTCTGCGCGAGGGCGAGCTCGAACGTGACGAGGCGCTGCGCCAGCTCGCCGCGGCCTGGGGGGCGGACCCTGTCGAGCTCACGCTGGCCGAGCTGGTGCGTCGGAGCCCACCCGCCTACAGCCATGTCTTCGCCGACCACCTTGCGGCCTTCCGCGAGCTTGCCGGCGAGATCGACCGCATCACCGGCGCCAACCGGGGCCTGGCGCGCAGCACCCTGTCGGCGGTCACCGGCCAGCTCGACCAGCTCACCGGCGCCGCCACCAGCAGCCCGACGACCTACGACGCCCACGGCCAGGTCGACGCCGCCGGCCCCGTCGGCGGGCGCCTGCGGGAGGTCCTCTAGCCATGTCCTTCGCCGGCCTCTACACGGGTCTCAGCGGCGTCCGCGCCGCCCAGACCGGCATCGACGTGGCCAGCCACAACGTGGCCAACGCCTCCACGCCCGGCTACACGCGGCAGCGCGTCGAGCTCTCGCCCTCCCACTCCTTCACCTCCCCGGCCGGCCAGATCGGGACCGGCGTGACCGTGGAGGAGATCGGGCGGCTGCGCGACGGCTTCCTCGACGACCGCTACCGCTCGGCCGTCGGCGCCGAGGCGGGCGCCACCGTCAGGGCGGAGCTGCTGGCCAGCCTCGAGCAGCTGGCCGGCGAGCCCGACCACGGCCTGTCCGACCGCTTCGCCCGCCTGTGGGAGGCTGCCGAGACCTGGGCCAACGATCCCGCCGACACCACCGCCCGCAACCAGGTGCTGGCCGAGCTGTCCTCGGTCAGCGACGGGTTCCGCACCATCGCCGGCTCGTGGGACGCGCTGGCCGGTGACACCGACGACCGGCTGGTCACCGTGGCCGACACCGTGGGCCAGCGCCTCGAGCAGCTCGACGAGCTCAACACCGAGATCGTCGGCGCGGACCCCGCCAGGCTCGGCCCGGAGCTGCTCGACCAGCGCGACATGCTCCTTGACGAGCTGGCCACGCTCACCGGTGCACAGATCCGCATCGACGAGGACGGCGGCGCGGTCGCCGAGGTGGACGGCGCGACCCTGCTCGGCCCCGAGGGTGCGGCCAACGTCGAGGTCGACGGCGACACCGCCCCCGCCACCATCACCGTCACCTCCGCCGGGGACCCGGGGGACGACGTGCCGCTCGAAGCGTTCGGGGGCGAGCTGGGCGCCCTTGACGGCTTCCTGAACGCCACGCTCCCGGAGCTGCGCGGGGAGCTCGACGAGCTGGCCCGGACCTTCGTGGGTGCCGTGAACGGCGTCAACGAGGACGGCTACCGGCTGGACGGCAGCATGGGGCAAGCCCTGCTCGGCGGCGACGACGCGGGGGATCTCGCACTGCTCGGCGGCGTCGATCCGGATGCGCTCGCCGCCGCCGCGAGCCCCGTCACCGGCCCCCACGACAACGGCAACGCCGAGCAGCTCGCGGCGCTGCGCACCACGCCGGTCGTGGGGGCCGACGAGGACGTGGACGACGCGGCGACGATCGAGGGGCGGCTCGCCGATCACGTCACCGGGCTGGCGGCGCAGGTGCGCACCGAGCGATCCAACGCCGACGCCGCCCGGTCGGTCCACAAGAGCGCCGAGCTGGCCCGCGCCGCCGAGCACGGCGTGAGCATCGACGAGGAGATGGTCGGCCTCGTGCGCTACCAGCGGTCGCTGGAGGCCGCCTCCCGGGTGATGACCACCGTCGACGAGGCCCTCGAGGTGCTGGTCAACCGCACCGGCATCGTCGGCCGCTGACAGCAGGGACGACGAGATGCGGATCACCAGCGAGACCATGGTCATGCGGTCGCTCGACCGGCTGCAGACCCGGCTGAGCACCTACGAGCGCACCCAGTCGGAGCTGTCGACCGGCAAGCGCATCCTGCAGCCCTCCGACGACCCGTCGGGCTCGCGGCGCGCGATGTCGCTGCGCTCCTCGATGCGGGCCCGCGAGCAGGAGGTCAAGAACGCCAGCGACGCGACCGGGTGGCTGCACGCCGCCGACAGCAACCTGCAGTCCGCGCTCGAGCGCCTCTCCCGCGCCCGCGAGCTGGCCACCCGCGCCGCATCGCAGGCCGGCGAGGGTGAGCGGCACGCCCTGGCGGCCGAGATCGAGCAGATCACCGAGGAGATCGCCGGCATCGCCAACGCCACCCACCTCGACCGGCCGCTGTTCGGCGGATTCTCCGACGGAGCCGCCGTCACCTTCGACGAGGGCACCGGCACGTGGGAGGCCCGCGGCGCCGGCGACGAGGTGACGCGGCGGCTGAGCGACACCGAGAAGGTCCGGGTCAACACCACCGCCGCCGAGTGGCTCGGCTTCGACGCGGACGGCACCGGCGGCGACGATCTGCTCACCTTCCTCGGCGGGCTCGCCGACACGGTGCGGGCCGGGCCCGCCTCGGCGGTGGGCGACAAGCTCGGCGACCTCCAGGTGGCGACCGACAACGTGGCCGCGAAGCTCGCCGAGATCGGCACCGCCACCAACCGCGTCGACGCGGCGAAGGCCCGGGCGGAGGACCTGCTGCTGACGCTGCGGACCGAGCTGTCCGACGTCGAGGACGTCGACATCGCCGAGGGCGTGATGGAGCTGCAGGTCCAGGAGGTGGCCTACGAGGCCACGCTGGCCGCGATCGGCCGCTCGCTGCCGCCGTCGCTGGTCGGATTCCTGCGATGACGCC
>SKLC01000173.1 GCA_007123425.1 Nitriliruptoraceae bacterium | reverse complement strand
CCGGGGGCGCGCATCGCCCCGGTGTGCATCCGCACCTGACCCGCCGGACGCATCGCTGTAGTCTGGGTTGCGACGTCGGGCACGCGGGAGCGGCGGGGCGCCCCGCTGACGATGCCCGGCGTCGTGCCGCGTTCCCCCACGCCGCGCCGTGCACGGCGCCGATCTCGCCAGGAGCCGCCCGTGAGCACCTACTACGGCCCGGACTTCGACCAGCTGCAGCGCACCGACCCGGAGGTCGCGGGCCACCTCCTCGGGGAGCTCGAGCGCCAGCGGTCCAAGCTGCAGCTGATCGCCAGCGAGAACTTCGCCTCACCGGCGGTGATGGCCGCCAACGGCTCGGTGCTGACCAACAAGTACGCCGAGGGCTACCCCGGCAAGCGCTACTACGGCGGCTGCGGGGAGCACGTGGATCCGCTCGAGCAGCTCGCGATCGACCGGGCCAAGCAGCTGTTCGGCGCGGACCACGCCAACGTCCAGCCCCACTCCGGGGCCAGCGCCAACATCGCCGCCTACTTCGCCGCCGTGGCCCCTGGGGAGAAGGTCCTGGCGATGTCGCTGCCGCACGGCGGCCACCTGACCCACGGGATGCCGATCAACTTCTCCGGCAAGTGGTTCGACGTCGTCTCCTACGGGGTGCGCGAGGACACCGAGACCATCGACATGGACGAGGTGCGCGCGCTCGCTCTCGAGCACCAGCCCAAGCTGATCATCGCGGGCTGGTCCGCCTACCCGCGACAGCTCGACTTCGAGGCGTTCCGCGCCATCGCCGACGAGGTGGGCGCGGCGCTGCTGTGCGATGCGGCCCACTTCATCGGCCTGGTGGCCGGCGGCGTGCATCCCAGCCCCGTGCCCTACTGCGACATGGTGACCTTCACGACCCACAAGACCCTGCGTGGCCCGCGCGGGGCGATCATCCTCACCAACGAGCAGTGGGCCAAGCCCATCGACAAGGCCGTCTTCCCCGGCACCCAGGGTGGCCCGCTCGAGCACGTCATCTCCGCCAAGGCCGTCGCCCTCAAGGAGGCGATGGAGCCGTCCTTCAAGGAGTACGCGCAGCGCATCCTCGACGACGCGCGGGCACTGGCGGACGGGCTGACCGAGCGCGGCTACCGGATCACCTCGGGCGGCACCGACACCCACCTCTTCCTCGCCGACGTCACGCCGCGCGGCCTGACGGGGCAGGAGGCGGAGTCGCGCTGCGACGCCGCGGGGATCGTGCTCAACAAGAACGCCATCCCCAACGACCCCAACCCGCCGGCCGTGGCCTCGGGCATCCGCGCCGGGGCCGCGTGCGTGGCCTCCCAGGGGATGGGGCCCGAGGAGCTCGCCCACGTGGCCGGGCTCGTGGACCGGGCGCTGACGGGCAGCGACGACGAGCTCGTCGCGGTGCGTCGTGAGGTCGACGACCTCGTGCGGCGATTTCCCGCCTATCCGCGGCAAGAGGACTGACGAGCGTGCTGCTCTCCCTGCTGGTGGTCGCGGTGACGGCGGGCGTCGTCACCGCGGTCGCGACGCCCGCCGTCGCGGTCCTCGCCCGCCGCATCGGAGCGCTCGACCGCCCCGGCTCGGGGCCGCGCAAGGTCCACACCGTGCCCATCCCCACCATCGGGGGCCTGGCGATGCTGGCGGGGTTCGCCGTCGCCCTTGGCGTGGCCTGGCTGCTGCCGGCGTTCCGCCCGCTGTTCCTGTCGAGCTCGGAGCCGCTGGCGCTGCTGATCGGCGCGATCGTCATCGTGCTGGTGGGCATCGCCGACGATCTGCTGGGCCTGCCCCCCACGGTCAAGCTCGCGGGCCAGATCGTCGCCGCGCTCGGCGTGGTGCTCTTCGGCGTCCAGCTGGTGCACTTCTGGATTCCCGGGCTGGAGGTCCTGTCGCTGTCGCCGGACCTGGGGCTGCCGCTGACGATCCTGGCTCTGGTGGCCATGATCAACGCCGTCAACCTCATCGACGGGCTCGACGGCCTGGCCGCCGGGGTGGTGGCGATCGCCGCGATCGCGTTCCTGGTGTTCACGCTGGTCAGCGGGCCCAGCGGGCTGGTGGAGACGATCCCCACGGCCGCCCCGCTGGTCGTGGCCGCCCTGGCCGGGATGTGCCTGGGCTTTTTGGCCCACAACTTCCATCCCGCGCGGATCTTCATGGGCGACACCGGGTCGATGCTGCTCGGCCTGCTGCTGGGCAGCGCGGGCGTGGCCTACGTGGGCCGGACCACGGCGCCGTCGAACGCCGACTTCTACGGCTCCATCCCGCTGCTGATCCCCGCCCTGGTGCTGGCCATCCCCTTCCTCGACAGCGCCTTCGCCGTGCTGCGCCGGGCCCTCAAGGGCCAGCGCGTCACGATGGGCGACCGCGGGCACCTGCACCACCTGCTGATCGCCTTCGGGCACTCGCACCGGCGCGCGGTCCTGGTGCTCTACTACTGGTCGGCGCTGCTGGCCGTGGCCTCGGTGGGGCCCGGGTTCGTGTCGCTGCCGACCCTGGCGCTGCTGCTGGTCGCCGGCGGCGCGGTCGGCGTGGCGCTGATCGCCCTGGGCGTGCGCACCCAGGCGCCCCCGCGCGACCACGCACGGGTCGACGAGCACGCCGAGACCGGGTGAGCAGGCACCGGCCGGCGCCTTTGGAGCGACCACTGGCCACTTGCTAGGGTGCGCGTGCCGCGAAGCGCTCCTTTTCGGCTGTCTTCGGCACGAATCACGCTGGTTTCGTGACCTTCGAGACCCCAGGCGGATCCATGGCCCCCACCACTGACGCTGCCGCGCGCCCGGCGACGCCCCGCGCGCACCGGCGTGAGCTGTGGCGCGGCCTGGACCACTCGTTCGTGATGGGCCTGGAGCTGATGTCGGCCGTGCTGCTCTACGGCGGCGCGGGCTACCTGCTCGACCGGTGGCTGGGGACAGGCCCCTGGCTGTTCGGCGTCGGCGCCCTGCTGGGCAACGCCGCCGGGCTGTATCTGATCTGGGTGCGCAGCGCCGGGATGGATGCTGCCAACCGCCGCGACGAGGAGCACCGCCGCGCCGACGTCGGTGCCGCTGGCGCACAGGGGGCCTCGCGTGGCGACTGAGACCGGGCGCGACGAGCGTCGCCTGGCCACCGGCGCCCTGCGGGCGCTGGGCGCGCTGTCGGTGCCGCTG
>SKLC01000096.1 GCA_007123425.1 Nitriliruptoraceae bacterium | reverse complement strand
GAGGAGACCGGCGGCACCGACCGCGACCTCGCCGAGACCGCCGCCGGCACCGCTCCCGCCGCGCCGCCCCCCGCCTCCGAGTACCAGCCGGAGGTCGCCGACCAGGACACGCCCTCCGCCCCCGAGGCCGACCAGGCCCCCGCGACGGGGGCCGAGCAGCTCGAGGGCGACGAGGCCGACCCGCAGGAGACCGCCGACCCCGACGAGGTCGGCGCGGACGACGATGGCGATGCGCCCCGTGACCGGGGCGACGAGCGCGAGGAGGGCTGAGCATGGGCGCGACCGGACCCGCCGAGGCGCTGTCGTTCCGCTATGGCATCGAGGGCGTCGACGACATCGACGTCTACGAGCAGCACGGCGGCTACGAGGGCGTGCGCATCGCCCTCGAGATGGAGCCCGACGAGATCGTCCAGACCGTCAAGGACGCCGGCGTCCGCGGCCGCGGCGGGGCGGGCTTCCCCACCGGCATGAAGTGGTCGTTCATGGCCAAGGGCACCGGCAAGCCGGTCTACATCGTCTGCAACGCCGACGAGGGCGAGCCGGGCACCTTCAAGGACCGCGAGCTCATGGAGCGCGATCCGCACCAGCTCATCGAGGGCATGATCGTCGGGGGGCTGGCGATCGAGGCGGTCGCCGGCTACATCTACCTGCGCGGCGAGTTCGCCCACGCCGGCCGCCAGCTGGCCAAGGCGCTGCGCGAGGCCTACGCCAAGGGCTACCTCGGTGCGGACGTGATGGGCTCCGGCCGGCGCTTCGACCTCACCATCCACCGCGGGGCCGGCGCCTACATCTGCGGTGAGGAGACCGCGCTGCTCGACTCGCTGGAGGGGCGCCGCGGCCAGCCGCGGCTGCGCCCACCGTTCCCCGCCGCGCACGGCCTCTACGGCTGCCCCACGACGGTGAACAACGTCGAGTCGATCACCTCGGTGCCCTTCATCCTGCGCCACGGCATCGACTGGTACCGCCAGTGGGGCACGGAGAAGTCGCCCGGCCCGAAGCTGATGTGCATCTCCGGCGAGGTGGAGCGCCCCGGCAACTACGAGTTCGCGCTGGGCACCCCGGTCAACGAGATGATCGAGCACTGCGGCGGCATGAAGGACGGCCGCGAGCTCAAGTTCTGGTGCCCCGGCGGCTCCTCGACGCCGCTCCTGCCCGCCAGCGCCGGCGACACCCCCTACAGCTACGAGGACATCCAGGAGGCCGGCTCCCTGCTGGGCACCGGCGCCCTGATGGTCTACTCGGACCAGACCTGCGTCGTCGACATGGTCTGGGGCTGGACGCGGTTCTACGAGCACGAGTCCTGCGGCAAGTGCACCCCCTGCCGCGAGGGCAGCTACTGGCTCTCCCAGATCTACCAGCGGATCGAGACCGGCAACGGCCGCATGGAGGACCTCGACCTGCTCGAGGACCTGTGCGACAACATCTTCGGGCGGGTCTTCTGCGCGCTGGGCGACGGCATGACCTCGCCGATCACCTCGAGCCTGAAGTACTTCCGCGACGAGTACGTCGAGCACATCCGCCGTGGCCGCTGCCCGCTGGGGGTGACCGAGCCGCGCCGTGACCTGGCGGTGCTCGAGCCCAGCACCGGCGGCGGCTACGACCAGGTGCCGCCGGCCACCCCCGAGACCGTCGGGGACCCGTCCGACACCGGCGCCGCGCACGCCCGGGACGACCGGGCGCGGAGGGTGACCACGTGAGCGATACCCCCACCAACGACGAGCTGGTCACGCTGACCATCGACGGCGAGGAGATCAGCGTCCCCAAGGGCACGCTGATCATCCGGGCCGCCGAGCAGCTGGGCACGATCATCCCCCGCTTCTGCGACCACCCGCTGCTCGATCCGGTGGGCGCCTGCCGCCAGTGCATGGTCGAGATCGAGGGCGGCCCGCCCAAGCCGATGATGGCCTGCACCACCCCGGTCGGCGAGGACATGGTGGTCAAGACCCACCTCACCTCCGAGATGGCGCGCAAGGGGCAGGAGGGCACGCTCGAGTTCCTGCTGATCAACCACCCGCTCGACTGCCCGATGTGCGACAAGGGCGGCGAGTGCCCGCTGCAGGATCAGGCCCTGGCCCACGGGTCGAACACGTCGCGCTTCATCGATCAGAAGCGGCGCTACATGAAGCCCGTCGCGATCAGCGAGCAGATCCTGCTCGACCGCGAGCGCTGCGTGCTGTGCGCCCGCTGCACCCGCTTCTCCGAGCAGATCTCGGGCGAGCCCTTCATCGAGCTGTTCGAGCGCGGCGCGCTGGAGCAGGTCGCCATCTACGAGGACGAGCCCTACCACAGCTACTTCTCGGGCAACATCATCCAGATCTGCCCCGTCGGCGCGCTGACCTCCGCCGACTACCGCTTCCGGGCGCGCCCCTTCGACGTGGTGACCTCGCCCAGCGTCTGCGACCACTGCTCGGCCGGCTGCACGCTCACCGTCCAGTCGCGCCGCGGCGAGATCCAGCGCCAGCTGGCCCGCACCAACATGCCGGTCAACGAGGCGTGGAACTGCGACAAGGGCCGCTTCGGCTACGCCCACCTCACCTCCGACCTGCGGGTCACCGAGCCCAAGCTGCGGCGCGGCGGCACGCTCGAGGACGCGACCTGGGCCGAGGCGCTGGTCAGCGTCACCACGGCGATCCAGGCCTCCGAGCAGGAGCACGGCAGCCCTCGGGTGGCGGTGCTCACCGGCTCGCGCCTGGCCGACGAGGACGCCTACGCGGCGGCCAAGTACGCCCGCAGCGTGCTGCGCACCGACGACGTGGACTTCCGCACCCGCTTCGCGCCCGAGACCGAGACGGCCGAGCTCGCCGCCGTGCAGGGCCGCGACACCGCCACCTACGCCGAGGTGGAGGCCGCCCCCGTGATCGTGGTGGCCGGCCTCGACCCCGAGGAGGAGGTGCCGATCCTCTTCCTGCGGCTGCGCAAGGCGTGGCGGGCCCACAAGGCCCGCATCGTGGTGGTCGGGCCCATGCTGGGCTCCCTGGCCGAGTACGCCTGGCGCCGGGTGGCTACCGCCCCGGACGCGGAGGCGCCCGCGCTGCGCGAGCTCGCGAGCCAGCTGTCCGCGGCCGAGCAGGTCGACGAGGTGGCCGTGGCGCTGCGGGACGCCGAGGCCCCGGTGGTCCTGGTCGGCGAG
>SKLC01000283.1 GCA_007123425.1 Nitriliruptoraceae bacterium | reverse complement strand
CGGCCCCGCCGCGGCCGTCGTCGGCCGTGTCGCGTCCACGCCGAGGGCAGCGGGCCCCGCCGCGACCTGCCGGGCCAGGTCGGTGCGCAGCGCCGAGACGTAGCGGCGGTACAGCGCGTCGCGCTCGGCGGGGTCCTGGTCTCCGACCGCCGCGGTGGCGAAGTCGCAGTAGCCGCAGCGGTGGTGGCAGAACGGCACATGGAGGTACACGCCGAAGCCCGCCGCCGCGCCGCTCTCGATCGGCGCGGTCAGCCAGCGGTCGGGATCGGTGCGGGTGCCCATGCGGCGCGACGGTACCCCCGCGCGCACCGCGGCGTACGACCCCGGCATCCCCACCTCGCCGCCCCGGCGCCTATCGTGCCCGCCCCCGAGTCGGAGGCGGTCGCGCCGTGGACATCGCCGTCCTGCATCCCGGAGAGATGGGAGCCGCGGTGGCGGCGGCCTTGACGCCGCTGCACCGCGTCCTGTGGTGTGCCGCCGGCCGCTCCCCCGCGACCCGGGCGCGGGCGGTGGCGGCCCACCTCGAGGAGGCACGCGATCTCGGCGAGGTCGCGCGCCACGCGGAGGTGGTGATCTCGATCTGTCCGCCCGCGGCCGCCGAGACCGTGGCGGCCGACGTCCTCGCCGCCGGCTTCGCCGGCCGCTATCTCGACGCCAACGCGGTCTCGCCGACCACGGCGCGACGGATCGCCGATGCGGTGCGTGCGGCGGGCGGCGCGCCGATCGACGGCGGGATCGTGGGCCCGCCGCCGCGCACCCCGGGCACCACCCGTCTGCACCTCTCGGGCGCCCAGGCCGAGGAGGTGGCCGGCTGGTTCGCCGGGCACCTCCTGGAGCCGGTCGTGCTCTCCGAAGCCGTGGGGGATGCCTCCGCGCTCAAGGCCTCGTACGCGGGGTGGACCAAGGCGAGCGCCGCGCTGCTCGTGGCGATGCGTGCCCACGCCCGGGCCGCGGGCGTTGAGGCCGCCCTGCTCGCCGAGTGGGAGCGCTCGCAGCCCGGACTGCGGGAGCGCTCCGAGGCGGCGCTGCCCCGACTGCTCGAGACCGCCTGGCGCTACGACGGGGAGATGGCCCAGATCGCCTCCTCCATGGACGACCACGGGCTGCCACCCGAGCTGCACGACGGCGCCGCCTCGCTCTACCGGCGGCTGGCCCGGCTCGCCGACACGGGCACCGATCCGGCCGAGGTGCTCGACGCGCTGGTCACCGACCCGGCTGCCGAGCAGCGCGGCGACGGGCGCCCGGCCGACTGACCCGGCCCGCGCGCTCCCCGCGGCGAGCACCGCCCTGACCGCACACGCGGCGGACGCGGTCGCTCAGGCACGCGCCTCCGGGCCCGACCGGCAGGAGTCGACCCGTGCGGCAGCGAAGCGTTCACGGGGGCGGCGGACGCGACCGCCCTGTGTCCACGCATCGGAGGGGGCCATGCGCCGACTCGGCGTCAGCGATGCCGGGTGGCTGCTCGTGGAGCGACGCGACCGGCCCATGCACGTGGGCGGGCTGCTCCTCTTCGACCCGCCCCCCGGGGCCGGCCCGGGATTCGTGCGCTCGCAGCTGCTGGAGCCGGCGCGGGCCCACGGCGCTCGCGCCCCCTTCGACCAGCGCCTGGCACGCCCCTACGGCCGCGCCGGGCTCTACCACTGGGTCCGCGACGACCACATCGACCTCGACGTGCACGTGCGTCACCTCGCGCTGCCCGCGCCCGGGCGCATCCGCGAGCTGCTCGAGCTGGTCTCGGCGAGCCATTCCACCCTCCTCGACCGTCACCGTCCGCTGTGGCAGGTCACGCTGGTCGAGGGCCTCGAGGACGGCCGGATCGCGGCGCATGCGAAGATCCACCACTCGATGCTGGACGGGGTCGCGGCCATGCGGCAGCTGCTGGCCTCCTTCGCGCCCGACCCCGAGACGGTCGACCTCGAGCCCCCGTGGGCGCGAGGTGCCGAGCGGGTCCGGCTCGCCGAGGACGCCACCTCCTCGTCGGGCGCGCTGACGACGGCCTTCGAGCTGGTCCGCGAGACCGTGGGCGAGGCCACGTCCCTGACCGGGCTGTCGCGGGCGGTGCTCCAGCAGGTCGCGAGCGCCAGCCGTGACGCCACCGACCCGCTGCCCTTCCGCGCCCCGCGGACGCTGCTCGACCAACCGCTGACCGGCGCCCGGCGCTACGTGGCGCAGTCCTACGAGCTCGAGCGACTGCGCGTCCTGGCCAACGCCTTCGACGCCACGCTCAACGACATCGTGCTCGCGCTGTGCTCGGGAGCACTGCGCGCCTACCTCGACGATCTCGGCGCGCTGCCCGACGCGCCGCTGGTCGCGCTGGTCCCGGTGGCGATCCCCACCGACGGGGAGCACGCCCGCGGCAACGCGCTGAGCCTTCTGCTGGCCAACCTCGCCACCGACGAGCCCGATCCGCTCCGGCGCCTGGAGCGGATCCGCGCCTCCATGGAGCACGGCAAGCAGCGCCTGCGCGGCCTCGACCGCCGTGCCCTGCGGGACTACGGACTGCTGCTGGCTGCCCCCACCCTCCTCGCGCAGCTCGCCCACCTGGGCGGGCGGACCCGGCCGGTGCACAACCTCACGATCTCCAACGTCCCCGGCCCCCGGCAGCCGCTGTACTGGAACGGCGCCCGCCTCTCGGGCGTCTACCCGATCTCACTGCTGCCCGACGGCGACGCGCTCAACATCACGCAGCTGTCCTACGCCGGCAGCCTCGAGCTGGGCATCACGGCGGCGCGCGACCGCCTTCCACACGTCCAGCGCCTCATCGACCACATCGAGACGTCGCTGGTGGAGCTGGAGAAGGCGGTCGGCGCCTAGAGGCGCCTCGTTCCCTACGCGTTGGGCGTGATCACCGCACGGCCCTGGATCTCGCCCTTGGCGAGGCGGTCGTACACCTCGGGGGCCTCCTCCAGCGAGTAGGTGGTGGCCCGGGCGGCGAGGCGGCCGGCGCGCGCGAGGTCGAGGACCTCCATCAGCTCCGCCGCCGAGCCCCAGTAGGTGGTCTGGATCGACACCTCGTACGGGACGGAGAAGAAGCTCACCGGCAGCGTGCCGCCGCCGATGCCCAGGATGGTGAGGTCGCCCTGCTGGCGCGCCACCGCGGCGGCCAGCTGCAGGGTGGCGTCGTTGCCCACCACGTCGAGCACCAGCTCGGCCCCCAGGCCGCGCGTCATGCCCTGGATGGTCTCGGCCGCCGACTCGTCGGAGAGCACGGTCTCGTGGGCGCCCAGCTCGCCGGCCAGCTCCAGCTTCGCGGGATCCACGTCGACGGCGATGATCGTGGCGGGGCTGAGCTCGCGCAGCAGCTCCACCGCCATGTGCCCCAGGCCCCCGATGCCGATCACCACGGCCGTGGAGCCGGCCCGCAGCTTGGGCAGGGACCGCTTGATGCCGTGATACGGCGTCAGGGCCGCGTCGCTCAGCGGCGCCGCTTCGGTGGGCTCGAGGTCCCCGAGGGGCACCAGCAGCCGGGGGGCGGGGACCAGCAGGTACTCGGCCATGCCCCCGTCCGTGCCCAGGCCACCGCCCATGCCGCCGTGCTCGCCGGGCTGCTCGCAGTAGTTCTCCCGCGACTGCCGGCAGTTCCAGCAGCGCCCGCAGCCCCACGGCCCGTACACGGCGACGGGCTGGCCCACCTCGAAGCCGGCCACGCCGTCGCCGAGCGCCTCGACCCAGCCGGCGTTCTCGTGCCCCAGGGTGAAGGGCATGGAGAAGCCCATGGCCTCGAGCATGTCGCCCTCCCACTCCTGCAGATGCAGGTCGGAGTGGCAGACGCCGGCGCCACCGACCTTGACCAGCACCTGGCCGGGCCCGGGGTCGGGCTGGGGGACGTCACGCAGCTCGAAGGGCTGCTGGGGGCCGGTCATCTGCAGTGCACGCACGGTGCGCCTCCTCGTGGGTTCTGCCGGCGAACCTAGAGGCGCGGATGGCGCTGGTGAAGGGACCTTCTGCCCCACTCGTGCCTTTCCGAGGGCTGGCCGACGCCCGCGGCCAGCGCTTCTCCCGAAAGCAGCACGCGCCCGGGGCTCAATCGTCCTTGGGGCCCGAGGACTTCAGGGCGGAGACGAAGGCCTCCTGGGGGATGTCGACCGACCCCACGGACTTCATCTTCTTCTTGCCCTCCTTCTGCTTCTCCAGCAGCTTGCGCTTGCGGGACACGTCGCCGCCGTAGCACTTGGCGAGCACGTCCTTGCGCCGGGCCTTGATGGTCTCGCGGGCGATGATCTTCGACCCGATCGCCGCCTGCACCGGGATGTCGAACATCTGCCGGGGGATGAGCTCCTTGAGCCGCTCCACCATCTCCTTGCCGAAGCGATAGGCGTTGTCGCGGTGCTGGATCGAGGAGAAGGCGTCCACCGGCTCGCCGTTGAGCAGAACGTCGACCTTGACCAGGTCGGCCTGCTGGTAGCCGCCCGCCTCGTAGTCCAGGGAGGCGTAGCCGCGGGTCAGCGACTTCAGCTGGTCGTAGAAGTCGGTGATGATCTCGGCCAGGGGGATGCGGTAGCGCAGCTCCACGCGCTCGGCGGTGAGGTAGTCCATCGCCTGCATGTCGCCGCGACGGCCCTCGCACAGCTGCATCACCGGGCCGACGTAGTCCGAGGGGGTGAGGATCATCGCCACCACGGTCGGCTCGGAGACGTGGGCGATCTGGTTGGGCGCGGGCAGGCCCTGGGGGTTGGAGACCTCCACGACCCGGGGCTCGCCGGTCTCCTCGTCGACCTCGTGCTCGAGCGCGACCTGGTAGCGCACGCTGGGCGAGGTCGTGACCAGCGGGATGCCGAACTCGCGATCGAGCCGCTCGGTGATGATCTCGAGGTGCAGCAGCCCGAGGAAGCCGCAGCGGAACCCGAAGCCCAGCGCGGCCGAGGTCTCCGGCTCGAAGGTGAACGACGAGTCGTTGAGCCGCAGCTTGTCCAGCGCATCGCGCAGCGCGGAGAAGTCGTCGGAGTCGACCGGATAGAGCCCGGAGAACACCGTCG
Source organism: Nitriliruptoraceae bacterium (assembly GCA_007123425.1). Taxonomy (GTDB): domain Bacteria; phylum Actinomycetota; class Nitriliruptoria; order Nitriliruptorales; family Nitriliruptoraceae; genus SKLC01. The sequence continues at coordinate 6,638 of SKLC01000283.1, read as the reverse complement.
CCAGCGGCTCCCGGTAGCCGGGCAGCGGCACGACGTCGCGGGCGTGCTTGCCGGCGTGGGTGATCGTGTCGCCCACACGGGCCTGGCCGACCTCCTTGATGGCGGCCGACAGCAGGCCGACCTCGCCGACGCCCAGCGCCTCGATCGCGGTCTCCTCGGGCGAGTGGACCGCGAGGGTGTCGATCTCGCCCTCGAACCCGGTGGCGAGCATGCGGATCCGCTCGCCCGGTCGAAGCTGGCCGTCCACGACCCGGAAGTAGACCAGCGTGCCGCGGTAGGACTCGTAGTTCGAGTCGAAGATCAGCGCCCGGGGCGGCGCCTCGGGCCTCCCCGACGGCGCGGGCACCCGGTCGACGATCTGGTCGAGGACCTCGGCGACGCCCTCGCCGGACTTGGCAGAGATCCGCAGCACGTCCTCGGGCTCGCCACCGATGATCGCGGTCATCTCCTCGGCGACCTCATCGGGGCGGGCCGCCGGAAGGTCGATCTTGTTGAGCACCGGGATGATCTCGAGGTCGGCCTCGAGCGCCAGATACAGGTTGGCGATCGTCTGGGCCTCCATGCCCTGCGCGGCGTCGACGAGCAGCACGGCCCCTTCACAGGCGTTGAGCGCCCGGGAGACCTCGTAGGAGAAGTCGACGTGGCCCGGCGTGTCGATGAGGTTGAGCAGGTACTCGTCACCGGCGTCGCCCAGCGGCTTGTACGGCAGTCGCGCCGTCTGGGCCTTGATCGTGATCCCGCGCTCCCGCTCGATGTCCATCTTGTCGAGGTACTGCGCGCGCATGTGCCGCTCGTCGACCAGCTCGGTCAGCTGCAGCATGCGGTCGGCCAGCGTCGACTTGCCGTGGTCGACGTGGGCCACGATGCAGAAGTTGCGGATGCGATCGACGGGGAAGGTCACGGGCGGGCAGACTCTCGGGTCGACATGCACGGCGGGGACCGGGGCGCGCGGCGCCTCCAGGAGCTGCTGGGAGCCTACCGGTGCCCGACCGGGCGCTCGGCAGCCCGCCGGACGCTACGGCAGCAGGTCGCGGATCGTGTCGACGATGCGATCGACGATCGTGCGGGCAGTCTCCTCGTCGAGCTCCAGCCCGTCGCCGTCCTCCTCGGCCTCGCGCACCCGGGCCTCGCGGTCGGCGATCGTGGCCTCGCGGTCGTCGAGGGCCGCCTGCCGCTCATCGAGCGCCTGCTGGCGGTCGTCGAGGACCCGGCTGCGCTCCTCGAGGGCGTCCCGCTGCTGCTCGAGGTCGGCGTCGCGCTCCCCGGCCGCGGCCTCCGCCTCGGCGAGCCGGGCCTCGAGCTCGGCGATCTCCGCCTCGCGCTCCTCGAGCTGGATCTCGAGCTCGGTGATGCGCTCCTGGGCGGCCATGTCCTCGGTGGGGTCGCTCGTGCCCAGGGCGAACAGCAGGAAGGCGGCGACGACGCCCACCAGCAGCCCCATGATCCCGGTGGCCACCAGCGCACCGCGGCCGTGCCGACCGCGTCCCGGCTCGCCGGGTGCCGTCTCGTGCGGCTGCTCGGCTGCCTCCGCGCGGTCGGCCGCCCCGCCCTCCACCGGGTCGATGCGTCGCGTGGCGTCCGCGGACCGCCCCCACTCGCTGCCGGCGACAGGCCGGGTCGCATCGCGTTCCTCGGGGTCGATGCGACGGGTGGGGTCGTCGCCAGGATGCTCGGGGCCGCTCACCGCACAGCTCTTTCGTCACGTGTCACCGTGCGACCATCCAACCATGCGGCCGCGCGGGGCGCGCCCATTCGCACGCGCCCCGCCTGCGGGTGGGGCTCACTCCTGCTTGGGCCCGACCCACACCTGCTGCGCGTTGACGAACTCGCGGATGCCGTGCGGACCCAGCTCCCGTCCGATGCCGGAGCGCTTGACCCCGCCGCTGGGCAGGCGGGGGTCGGTCTTGACGATCCCGTTGACCGCCACCTGCCCGCTGACGATCTCGCGGGCCATCGCCTCGCCGCGTGCCCGGTCGGTGAACACCGAGGCGCCGAGCCCGTAGGGCGAGTCGTTGGCCAGCCGCAGGGCCTCGTCGGCGTCGCTGGCCCGCAGCACGGCGGCGACCGGACCGAACGTCTCCTCGCAGCTGGCCGCCATGTCGGTGGTGACGCCCGTGAGGATCGTCGGGGGGTAGAAGAAGCCCTCGCCGTCGGGGATCTCGCCCCCGAGCACGCACGTGGCCCCGGCGTCCACCGAGCGACGCACCTGGTCGTGGAGCTCGTCCCGCAGGCCCTCCCGGGCGATGGGGCCCACCTGCGTGTCCTCCTCCCGGGGGTCGCCCATCGTCAGGGCGGCCATCCGCTCTCGGAGCAGCTCCACGAACTCGTCGTGCACCGCGTCCTCGACGATGATGCGCTTGGCGGCGATGCAGGATTGGCCGGCGTTGATCATCCGCATCGTGGTGATCGTCGCGGCCGCGGCCTCGAGGTCGGCGTCCGCGAGCACGATGGCCGGATCCGAGCCGCCGAGCTCCAGCACCGCCGGCATGATCTCCTCGCCCGCCTGGCCGCCGACGATGGAGCCGGCGCGGTCCGAGCCGGTGAGCGAGACGCCCTTGACGCGCTGGTCGCGGATCACCGGCTCGACGTCGGACGAGCGCAGCGGCAGGTTGATCACGATCCCGGGCGGGCCCACCTCCTCGAAGACCTCGGCGATCGCCGCGGCGCAGGCGGGCACGTGCGAGTCGTGCTTCATCAGGCAGGTGTTGCCGGCCATCACGGTCGGCGCGAGGAAGCGGAACGCCAGCCAGAAGGGAGCGTTCCACGGCAGGATGCCCAGGATCACGCCGAGCGGGAGATACTGGACGTAGCTGTGCGTGGCGTCCGACGCCAGCGTCTCGGTCGCGAGGTAGGCCTCGGCGTGCTCCGCGTAGTGCTCGGCGCACCAGGCGGCCTTGTCCACCTCGCCCCGCGCCTCGATGATGGGCTTGCCCATCTCCTCTGTCATCAGCAGGGCGAGCCGTTCGCGGTCCTCGCGCATGCGGGCGGCGACGGCGCTCAGGATCTCCGCCCGCTCGGCGAAGGTGCGGCGGCGCCAGTCGCCGAACGCCTCCTGCGCGCGGGCGACGGCCTGCTGCGCCTGCTCGGCGTCGGCCGCCTCGACCTCGCGGACGAGCTTGCCGGTGGTGGGGTCGATGACCGTGAGCATGGTGGCCCTCCGGGTCGGTGCGTGATCGTGCCGGTTGCGTGCATGGTCGTGTGGTGCCGGGCGGAACCTCGAGAGCGGGCCGGAGCGCGACCCGACCCTCGCCCGCCGTCAGCCCGGGGGCCGGATGAGGTCGTCCTCCTCGAGGTCGCTCTCGCCCGACCGATCGGGGCTGTGGCCGTGCGGCTCGTCCATCCGCGCGTGATCCGGCAGGGCCGGCGGTGGCGCGTCCGGGTCGGGCGAGGGCTGGCGGTCCTTGCCGGCCTCCTCGGGCTTGACGGTGAAGTCCTCCTCGAGGTCGAAGAAGGACGCGCACCCGTCCTCGGTGACGCGGATCGTGTCGGAGATGCCGACGGTCTTGTCGCCGTCGACCCCCCACATGAACGGGATGACGTGCATCGTCATCCCCTCCTCGAGGATCCGGCTCTCGCCCTGCTTGAGGCTCATGATGTAGCCCTCGTCCCAGCTGGGCGGGAAGGCGATCCCGATGGAGTAGCCGGCGCGGGTCACCAGCGCGGCACCGATGTCGTTGTCGGTGATGATCTGGCGCACGAGGTTGTCGGCGTCGGAGACCGTCAGTCCCGGCTGCAGGACCGACTTGAGCTCGCTCAGGGCCAGCTTCATCCGCTCCTGGGCCTTGCCCATCGAGGTCGACAGCTCGTCGAGCACGGCGGTGCGCATCATCGCCGTGTGGTAGCGGCGGAAGCAGCCGCCCACCTCGAGGAAGACATGCTCGCCGGGCTGGACCACGCGGCCCTCCCAGGTGGCGTGGCCGATCATCGAGCGGGGCCCGGAGGCGACGTAGGGCATGACCGCGGGGAACTCCCCGCCGTTGCGGAACATCGCGGCGCTGATCTCGGCCGCGATCTCGTTCTCGGTGACCCCGGCCTCGCAGGCCTCGAGGCCCGCGCGCATCCCCGCCTCGGTGGCCCGGGCGGCCCGCTGCATGATCTCGATCTCCGCCGGCGACTTGCAGATGCGGCCCTCCTCGACGATGCCGAAGCAGTCGACGAGCTGCCCGTTGATGAACGAGGTGTGGATGATGTCCTGGTGGTAGGCGGGGAAGTAGTAGCTGTTGCGCTCGTAGCCCAGCCGGCTGCGATCGAGCCCGAACTCCCGGAGGCTCTCGACCAGCATCTGGATCGCGTCACCCGTGTCGGGGTAGGGCCGGGTCTCCTCCACCCACGTTCGGGCGTGGACGTTGGACTCCTCGAGCCGGCGGGTGATCATGAACGGCTCGTCGTCGAGCGGGACCACCAGCGCCTGGAAGAACGAGTACCCCGTGGTCTGGTAGTCGGTGAGGTACATCAGGTTCTCGGGGTCGGTGATGACGACCGCGTCGAGCCGACGCCGCTCCATGCGCTCTCGCAGCTCGCGCAGCCGCCGCTCGTACTCCTCGAACGGGAACGTCATGTCATCGCGGTGTCTCATGGTGTCTCCGTCGCGCTCGTGCCGAGAACGTGGGGCCCGTGTGGCGGGCCGTGAGGGTGGGGCCGGAGGGCGGGGGCTGTCATGGCCTGCGGCTGTCCGGTCGACGCCGGTCGGGTCGTCGTGGACGCCTCGGACCGGCCGGCGTCGCCGCCTGGTCAGGGTGGCATCGGCGCGCCCGCCACGTGTGCGAAGACGCGCGCGACGTGCGGGATCAGCCGGTCGTTGAAGTCGTAGCGCGGGCTGTGGCACGGGATGCTGTGGCCCCTGCCGTCGTCGGCACCGAGCAGCGCGAAGGCGCCGGGCACCTCCGCGAGGTAGTAGCTGAAGTCCTCGGAGGCCATGATCGGCACGAGGGTGGCACGGCTCTCCCACGCCTGGCCGAGCTCCTCGCGCAGCGCGACGCGCAGCTCCTCGGCCCGGTCGGGCTGGTTGATCGTGGCCCCGTAGCGGGGGCGGAGCTCCACCTCGGCGGTCACGCCGTAGGCACGGGCGGTGTCCTGCGCGACCCGGGTGATCAGCTCGCCGACCTCCTCGCGCTGGGCGGTGTCGCCGATGCGGATGCTGCCGGAGACGTTGGCCTCGTCGGGGATCACCGTCTCCATGCTGGGAGCGTCGATGGAGGTGACGCTGACCACGGCCGCCTGCTGGGCGGGCATGCGGCGGCTGACGACCTGCTGCAGAGCCATGGTGATCGCCGAGGCCGCCAGCACCGGGTCGCGGCACGCCTCGGGCTGGCTGGCGTGGCCGCCGCGGCCGGTGACCCGCACGTGGAAGGTGCCGTTGGCGGCCATGACGGGCCCGTCGGGGCAGATGGCGCGGCCGTAGGGGATGCCCGGCCAGTTGTGCCACCCGAAGATCGCGTCGACGCCCTCGAGCGCCCCGTCCTCGATCATGCGCTTGGCTCCGTGCCCGCCCTCCTCGGCGGGCTGGAACAGCAGCGTCACCGGCCCCGGGAGCTCCCTCTCGTTGCGCTTGAGCCACCACGCGGCGGCGAACAGCGCGGCGGTGTGGCCGTCGTGCCCGCACGCGTGCATCAGCCCGTCGTACTGCGAGGCCCAGGGCACGTCGGTCGCCTCGGTGATCGGCATGGCGTCGATGTCGGCCCGCAGGGCGACGTGACGTCCCTGCGCGTCATCGGCCAGCCGGGCGATCGTGCCCGTGCCCGCTGCGGAGCGCCAGTCGATCCCCGCCTTGGTCAGCTCGTCCCGGACGGTGCGGGCGGTCTCGCGCTCGTTCCACGCCAGCTCCGGCCGGCGGTGCAGGTCCCGTCGCAGCTCGACGGCGCCGTCGAGCATGTGCTGCCACTTCTCGGGCACGCCTCCTCCAGGTCCACTCGCCACGTCGCCGCTGCAGCCCGTGCGGGCGCCCAAGCGGCGACCGCGCACGGCCATGGCATCGGACCCGACGCTAGCCGGTGGGGCCGTGCCCCGTCCCCGGATGTTCGGGCGAGCCCGAGGCCACCGGCTCGTCGGCCGCCGGGTCGGGGAGCCGGCGGCCCCCGACCAGCATCAGCACCGCGGCCAGGGCCAGCGCGATCCCCACGGCCGTCCAGGCCGCGCCGTACCCCGTCCCCGCCACCAGCAGGCCGAAGGCACCCGGCCCGAGCGCCCCACCACCGCGGATGCCGACCTGGGAGATCCCGGTGGCCAGGCCCGGGGTCTGTGGGAAGGCGCGCACGATCGCGAGGACCAGCAGCCCGTTCCACCCCCACCCGGCGCCGACCATCAGCACGGCCCCGAGCGCGATGCCCAGGGTCGTCGACGCGAGCGCCACCGCCACGCCGCCGGCGGCGCCCAGCGCCAGCAGCACGACGATCGTGGGGACGGTGGAGGTGCCCAGCGAGTCCGCGCGCCACCCGTTGAGCACGCGCATCACCACCCCGGAGAGGCTGGCCAGCGCGAGGATCCAGCCCGCAGCGGCCTCGCCGCTGCCCTGTGCGACGAGGTAGGGCACGAGGAAGGCCGTGGCGGCCGAGATCGCGCCCACGCCCACGCCCCCGGCGACCGCGACGACCACCAGCGATCGGGTCGCCGTGCCGCCCGCGGGCCCGTCGGGGTCGTTG
>SKLC01000297.1 GCA_007123425.1 Nitriliruptoraceae bacterium | reverse complement strand
TCCCCCGTCAGCGGCCCCACCTCCGGGAACCGGGGCAGCACGCGCACCTCGAGCCGGGCCTCGGCGAGCACGACCTCCACGCGACGTTCACGGTGCTCGTCGTGCCCCGGATCGGGCTCGGGATGCACCTGGACGCGCTGGCGGTGACCGGCCACCTCGACCCCGAGGTGGTCGCCGTCGCTGAACAGCTCGAGCAGCAGCTCGCGGTCTCCCACCTCGACGTGCCATCGGTGTCGGGCCACCTGGCGGTAGGCGACCTGCAGCTCCTCGCCGCCGACGCCCACATTCACGCGGTGGCGCACGCTCGCACCGGGCGTGAAGCCGACTGGCAGCGAGGCCAGCCACACGGATCGACCGGCGTCGGCCAGCGCCACGACGGCCACCGCGGCCGCCAGCTCGGCGTCCTCGGGCCGACGCGTCGGGGGCGCGGCCAGCCCCGGCCGCGCATCGAGGAAGTCCGTGGTCGTCGCCCCGGCCAGGAAGTCGTGATCGCGCAGCGTGGCCACCAGCAGGTCGCGATTCGTGATAGGCCCATGGAGGGTGCTGGCCGTCAGGGACGCGGCCAGGAGTCCGGCCGCCTCGGCCCGGGTGGGGCCGGTGGCGATCACCTTGGCCAGCATCGGGTCGTAGTGGGGCGAGATCTCATCCCCGGAGCGCACGCCCGCGTCGATCCGCACCCCAGGCGGCGAGTCCCACCCCACCCGGTGCAGCGTGCCCGGGGTCGGCAGATAGTCGCGGGCCGGATCCTCGGCGTACAGCCGGGCCTCGATCGCATGTCCGTGGCGACGGACCTCAGGCTGGCTGAATGGCAGCGGCTCGCCCGCGGCGACCAGCAGCTGGAGGCGCACGAGGTCGAGCGGCTGGTCACCCGCCGAGGTCGCGATGCGGATGGTCTCCTCGGTCACCGGGTGCTCGACCTGCAGCCGGGTGTTCATCTCGAGGAACGCGAAGACCTGCTCGGGTGCGACGTCGGTGCCCTCCCGGCGCCGCTGCATGGCCGGCTCGTCGACGATGAACTCGACCGTGCCCGCGCCCACGTAGTCGATCGCCCGGGCGGCGGCCACGGCCGCGTCGCACATGGCGGCGCGGACGTCCTCGTCGATGCCGGGCGAGGGCGCCTCCTCGATCACCTTCTGGTGGCGCCGCTGCACCGAGCACTCGCGCTCGTGGAGGTGGACCACGTTGCCGTGGGTGTCGGCGAGGACCTGCACCTCGACGTGACGGGCGGGGCTGAGCAGCCGCTCGAGGAACACCCGGTCATCGCCGAAGGCGGATCCGGCCTCGCGACGCGCGCCCGCGACTGCCTCCTCGAGCTCGACGGGCTCGGCCACCGCACGCATGCCACGACCACCGCCGCCGGCCGAGGCCTTCACAAGCAGCGGGAACCCGACCTCGGCGGCGACGTCGGCCTGCGCGGCGTCGTCCTCGAGGGTGCGGCCCGGCACCAGGGGCACCGCCGCCTTCGCCATCGTGTCCTTGGCGGTGATCTTGTCGCCCATGGCCGCGATCGCCGATGGGGGCGGGCCGACCCAGACCAGTCCGGCGTCCTCGACCGCCCGGGCGAAGGAGGCGTCCTCCGAGAGGAAGCCGTAGCCGGGGTGGATCGCGTCGGCACCGGTGCGCCGAGCCGCGTCGAGCACCGCATCATGTCGCAGGTAGGTGTCGGCCGCGGCGGTACCCGGCAGGCGCACGCCCTCGTCGCAGGTCGCGACGTGCAGCGCCGCAGCGTCGGCGTCGGAGTAGACGGCCACCGTGGCGATGCCCATCGTCCGGCAGGTACGGGCGATGCGCACGGCGATCTCGCCGCGGTTGGCGATCAGGACCTTCTGCAACACTGGTGCGCTCCCGCCCGGCCCACGGCGCGACCGACCGGACTCCCGGCACAGGTGCATCGCAGGCCTGAACTCGTCAGCGAGCGGACCGTAGCGGACCCGCGACACGGGCTCCCGGAGCCCGTCTCCGCCTGCCGTCGCGCTCCGACCCGAGCATTGCCCAAGGCGACGCACCCGCGTCGCGTCACCTTGCATCCCGACAGCGAGATCCGAGGTCCGGCACACAGCGCCGTCCGTAGAATCTTCCTGAGGGGCCGGCCACGCACGCTGAGCATGTGGCCTCGACACGGAGAAGCACCGCTCCAGTGCCGGGACGCATGATCGTCGGTGCGATGGGGAGCGGGAGATGGAGGGCGTGCCGGAGCCGAGCGAGACAGGTCGACCTCGATCGCATACCGCCCCTGACCAAGGGCGCCCCAACCGGGACGGCTCACTCGACAACCCGGGATCGGCGCAGCACCGCGGTGAGCGGCTGCTCGCAGCGATCCGCCGCTCGCGCATGCTGGGACGGCTCAGCGCCGATGACCTGCCCGCCGTGCTCGCATCCAGCAGGATCGTGCGCGGAGGCCCCAACGCCAGGGTTCTGCGCCGCACCGATGACGCGGTGGTCATCCTGTTGACCGGCGCGGCCAAGGAGCACGCATCCAACCTCGAAGGGTTCGACGTGGTCCTGCGCGTGCTCGGGCCCGGTGACACCGCCGGGCTGACCGGCGTCCTGGCACTGGACGGCCGCGCGAACGTCACCGCCATCGAGGAGAGCGAGGCGCTGCTCATCGAGGGCTCCGACCTGCGCAAGCTGGCCGGACGGAACCCCGATCTGGCACGTGGCTGGGCGGACACCACGACCCGGCAGCTCGCCGACATGCGCCAGGAGCTGATCCTGTTCGCCGCCACCTCGACGGCGGAGCGGGTGATCCACCGACTCGTCGAGCTCACCGACCGCTGGGGGGTGCCGGGCGAGCAGGGCGTGTCGGTCAGCGCCCACCTCACCCAGGAGGAGCTTGCCTCCTGGGCCGGCGCCTCCCGCGAGTCCACGGCCAGGGTGCTGCAGTCCCTGCGGCGGGCCGGGATCCTGACCACGAGCCGGCGGACGCTGGTGGTCCACGAACCGGACCAGCTGCGCCGACGCGCCGGCACAACGCTGGACCTGACCGTCACCGAGGCCATGCCCATCCTGCGGTGAGGGCCGCCCCTCGAGGAAGGGCGCGGCCCCCACTGGCACCACCCCGGGTCAGCCGATGGGGGTGCCGTCGAGCCAGGCGTTGTCGCGCCAGGTGTTGCCGGGCTGGTCGGGGTTGTAGGC
>SKLC01000374.1 GCA_007123425.1 Nitriliruptoraceae bacterium | reverse complement strand
CAGCGCGGCGGCGAGGGTGGTCTTGCCCACCCCGCCCGCGCCGGTGACCACCAGCACGTGCGCGTCCCCGACCGGCCCGGCGAGGTGCTCGGTGGCGGCGTCGGTGCCCGAGCGGCTCATACGGCCTCCTCGGGATGGGGCAGCATCCCGCGGGCCCGAGGGCCGTCCTCGCCGATCTGCAGGGCGAGCGCGTCGGCGAGGACCTCCAGGTCGGCCACGTCGAAGGTGGCACCGGTCAGCAGCGGCAGGTCGAGCACCGGCATGCGCCCGTCCTGCCGGATGCGCTCGCGCAGCTCGGTCTGCAGCCCCACGCGGTCGTGGTGGTCGGTCCCGAGGGTGAGGCCGACCTCGGCCATCCCGTCGGGCAGGCTCAGCCCCGCCTCCTCGGCGCGCGCCTCCAGGCCCTCGGGCCCCAGGGACCGCAGCGCCGCCGCCGCCTCGTCGTCGAGGTGGGGCTTGACCACCTGGTTGGCGACCACCGGCCCCAGGCGCACCCCGGCCTCGCGCAGCGCGACGACGCCCTCGACGGTCTCCTGCACGGGCATCTCCTCGAGCAGGGTGACGATGACCGCCTGGGTGCGCCGCGGGTTGTCGAGCATGTCGGCGATCTGGCCCGCCTGTCGCTTGATGGGTCCGACCCGCACGATCTCGGTGACCCCCTCGGGGGCCTGCAGGAACGGGATGATGCGTCCCGTGGGCGGGGCGTCGACCACGATGAGGTCGTAGGCGCGCCGGCCGTCGGGGCGCCGCCGCTGCTCGATCTCGTAGATCTTGCCGATCAGCAGCAGGTCGCGCAGCCCGGGGGCCGCGGTGGTGACGAAGTCCAGCGCGTTGGAGCGCTCCATCATCCACTGCACGCGCTTGAGCCCGTAGAACAGCTCCAGGTACTCGTAGACCGCCTCCGCGGGGTCGAGCGCCACGCCCCACAGGCCGGGCCGGAACTCGCGCTCCTCGTAGTCCCAGGGCGCGGTCTCGAAGGTTCGTGAGAACGCCTGGCGGCCCTCGACGTCGACCAGCAGCGTGCGCCGCCCGGAGGTGACCCCGGCCAGGGCGAGGGAGGCGGCGACGGTGGTCTTGCCCACCCCGCCCTTGCCGGTGACCAGGGCGACGTTGGACGAGAGCAGCTCGTCGTAGCCCTCGGGCAGCGGCGGCGGGGTGGAGGTGCTCATGCCCGCGATCCTAGGGACCCGCCGTGCGCCACGGGCGGGCCGGGGGTGCCCGGTTGTCGTGGGTCGGTCGGCCACCGGTACGCTCCTCGGCCATGTCCCCCCTCCTCGCGGCCGTCCGCCGCCTGTGCTCGCTCGCTGTCGTGGCCCTCCTCGTGCTGGGCATGACGGCGGCGCTGTCGGTGACGCTCGAGGGCCCCGCCCTCGCCCAGGGCGGCGATGCGTCCGGGGCGCAGGGCCCGGCCGAGGCCGCCGAGGTCGAGACCTCCGTCGAGGTGCTGCCCTTCGACGGCTTCGTGGACCCGCCGGTGACCGCCCAGATCCGCGACGTCCTGGCGCAGGCCGAGGACGAGGGCGCCGACCTGGTGATCCTGCAGCTGGACTCCGGGGGCGGGGTCTCCACCGATGTCGAGGAGCTGGTGGCCCTCATCGACGAGTCGTCGGTCCCGGTGGCCACCCACGTGGGCCCGCTGGGCACGCGCCCCACTGCCTCCGGGGCCGCCGGGCTGCTGTGGCTGGCGGGTGACGCGCGCGCCGCGTCCGCCGACGCGACCGTGGGGCCGATCGATCCCGCCGACTTCGCCGTGGGCGAGTCGGAGGTCGACGCCCGGCTCACCCGCGAGCTGGTCGAGCGCGCCGGCGGCGACGCCGATCTCGCGGACCGGCTGCTGGATGGCGAGGTCGAGGTCGAGGAGCTCGAGGCGGCCGGGGTGCTGACCCTGCAGGCCCAGGGGCTGGAGCCGCTGCTGGTCGACCTGGACGGCCACACCGTCACGACCGCGGCCGGCGAGCAGGAGCTCACCCTGGCCGCCGGCGCGATGGAGGTGCGCTTCCACAGCCTCGGGCTGATCCGGCGGATGCTGCACGCGGCGACCACCGCGCCCTTCATCTACCTGCTGCTGGTGGTGGGGCTGGGCATGCTGCTGTTCGAGGCGTTCCAGCCGGGCTTCGGCGTGGCGGGCCTCGCGGGCGTGGTCACCGTCGCCATCGGCGCGTTCGGCCTGTGGGTGCTGCCGGTCGTGTGGTGGGGCGTGGCGCTGGTCGTGCTGGGGCTGCTGCTGTATGCGATAGACACCGCGATCGCGGGCTTCGGCCCGGTCACGATCGCGGCCACGGCCGCCTTCGTGGTCGGCTCGCTCAACTTCTACGCCGCCGAGGCGCTCGCGCTGCCCGTCTGGCTCGTGGTGGCCGCGACGCTGACGGCGCTGATCTTCTTCGTCCTGGTCATGACCACGGTCCTGCGGGCCCAGGCGGGGCCCGAGGGCGTGGCGGTCGACGATCTCGTGGGCCGGCTGGGCACGGTCCGCTCGGTGCTCAACCCCGAGGGTCACGTCTACATCGACGGTGCGCTGTGGCGGGCGCGCTGGACGGGCGACGCGCGCCGCGCGAAGGTCGGCACGCCCGTGCGCGTGCACGGTGTCGACGGCCCCGTGGTGCTCGTCGAGGCCTTCGACCCCGATGCGGCGCGGGCCGGCGGCGCGGGCGCGGACCAGGAAGACGCTAGCCAGAGTTGATCAAGTGCATGGCCATGGCAAGCGCGGAAGGTCTAGTCAAGGTCGACGCCTCCCCATAGGGTGCTCGTCTCGAGGAGCAGACGCCAAGGGGGGCGGTCGTGCGGTTGATCACTCAGATGCCGTCGGACGACTGGGAGGCCTCGGCGCGATGTCGCAGCCACGACCCCACGCTGTTCTTCGGCCCCAACCGCTTCGAGCCCAAGCGCGAGCGGCTCGAGCGTGAGGCGGCCGCCAAGGAGGTGTGCGCCACCTGCCCCGCGCTGCGGCACTGTCGCGACTACGCGCTGCGCAACGGCGAGATCTACGGCGTGTGGGGCGGGCTCGGCGAGGCCGACCGGCGCGCCCTGCTCGAGTCGGGCCGCGTCGCCGCCGCGGGCTGCTCGCCGGCCGCGGATCGGTCGCGGCCGCCGTCTGGCCTCGGCGGGTCGATCGGGTGGGGCGCCGACGAGAGCTCT
>SKLC01000395.1 GCA_007123425.1 Nitriliruptoraceae bacterium | reverse complement strand
TCCGGGTCGGGAGCCCCGGGCCGCAAGGCCCCGGCCGACGTAGCCTGTGACCGGTGGTGCGCCCGCGCCCGCGGCGCCCCGCCGCGCGTCGACCCCGAGGCGAGGAGTCCGGCCAGATGAGCGCCACCGGCGACGTCGCGTTCGTGCTGGGTGGCGGCGGCATGCTCGGGGCCAATGAGGTCGGCATGCTCCGCGCCCTGTGCGAGCGCGGGGTCACCCCCGACCTCGTGCTCGGGACCTCCGTGGGCGCGCTCAACGGCGCCGTGGTGGCGGCGGGCTTCAGTGCGGACGCCGTGACCCACCTCGCCCACCTGTGGTCCAGCATCGACGACGATGCGGTCTTCTCCGGCTCCATGCTCACCCAGGTGCGCACGCTGATGAAGTCCCGCACCCACCTCCACGCCAACGACCACCTCCGCGAGCTCGTCGCCAGCCACCTGCCGGTGGACACCTTCGAGGAGCTCGCGGTGCCGTTCCAGTGCGTCGCCGCGAGCATCGAGCGGGCCGGTGCCCACTGGTTCAGCAGCGGGCCGCTGGTGGACGCGGTGCTGGCCTCCGCCGCGGTGCCCGCGCTGCTGCCACCGGTGCAGATCGATGGAGAGCACTACTACGACGGCGGGCTGGTCCACAGCATCCCGGTGGGGCGGGCAGTGAGCCTGGGAGCGCGCACCGTCTACGTCCTGCAGGTCGGCCGGGTCGAGGAGCCGCTGACGCCGCCGCAGACCCCGCTGCAGGTCGGGCTGGTGGCCTTCGAGATCGCGCGGCGACATCGGTTCGTCGAGGAGATGGAGCACCTCCCGCGCGATGTCACCGTCCACGTGCTGCCGACCGGCGACGCCCAGCCCGCCGCCGACCTGACCTCGCAGCTGCGCTACCGGGACGTCTCGGAGGTGGGCGCGAGGATCGACCAGGCCTACGAGGCCGCAGCCAAGTACCTCGCCCAGCTCGACTGATGCCCCTGCTTCGTCATCCCTACCCACGCCGGCTGCTCACCGTCCCAGCCGCCGGGGGGCTGCTGGTGCTGCTCGTGACGCTGCTCCCGCTGTGGGTGCTGGCCGCCGCGGCCATCTCCCCGCTGTTGCCGGGCCGGATGCGGGCGCTGCGCCTGCTGTGGTTCCTGATCGTCTACCTCGCGCTCGAGGTGGCCGGGCTCGTGCTGGCGCTCGGGCTCTGGGTCGCCTCGGGACTCGGGTACGCCCTGCGCACCGAGCGCTTCCGCGAGGCGCACTACCGCGTGCTCGCGTGGCTGCTGGCTGCGTTGATGTTCGCCGCACGGCGCCTGTTCCACCTCGACCTCGAGGTGGAGGCCGACCCGGCCCCCGAGGACCAGCCCGAGGTCCCCCACGACGACCCCCGCCCGATGATCGTGCTGGCCCGCCATGCCGGGCCGCTCGACTCGTTCCTGCTCGTCCACGAGCTGCAGTGGGCCTACCGTCGACGCCCCCGGATCGTGCTCAAGTCGACGTTCCAGTGGGACCCGCTCATCGACGTCCTCCTCCACCGCCTGCACACCCGGTTCATCTCCTCGGCACGGGAGGGCATGGTGGCGACGATCGAGGAGCTCGCCGACGACCTCGGCCCCGAGGACGCGGTCATGATCTTTCCCGAGGGCGCCAACTTCAGCCGCGCCCGGCGGGAGCGGATGATCGCGCGCCTCGAGGCCGACGGGCTCGACGAGCGCGCGCAGCGGGCCAGGCGCCTGCGCAACCTGCTGCCGCCACGTCCCGGTGGCGCCCTGGCCGCCATCCGCGCCGCACCGCACGCCGACGTCGTCTTTCTCGCGCACGCCGGCATCGAGCACCTCTACACCGTGCGCGACATCTGGGACGCGCTGCCGATGGACACTTCGGTCCGCGCACGGATGTGGACCGTGCCCGCCGAGGAGGTCCCCACCGACGACGAGGCGCGCATGGACTGGCTCTACGACTGGTGGGACCGGCTCGACGACTGGCTGGAGACCGCGCAGGGACCCGCCCCCGTCCGCGGGCGGCGCGTGCGCTGGCGCCGGGCCGCGGGGCACCGACGAGCCGGCGGGTAGCCCCGAGCCGGCGGGTGGTCCCCCGAGCCGGCGGGTCGTCCCCCGAGCCGGCGGGTCGCCCCCCGAGGTGTCGCGAGCGGCGCCGGACGGTGCGGATAGGCGACGCTGCGCCCGCTCACGTCGACCCCCGGGTGCGCAGCCGTCGTGGGACGGCCCTTCGCCTCTGGTCCGCCACCTGTGCGCGACGTTGACTGTCAGCAGACGACCGACCCGGGGGACGCCGTGAGCACGACGAGCGAACCGACCGTCCTGCCGGCGGCGCCCCGGCCGACGCCCCGGGTCGGAGGCGGGCTCATGATGGTCGCGCTGGCATGCCTCGGTGCCCTGGCGCTGATGGGGCTGGTGTTCCTCTCGGGCCCCCCGCCACGGATCGTCGGGCACGTCGAGGAGTTCACCGACGGCCTGGTGCTCTTCAAGCTCGGGTTCGTCGGCGCCTCGCTGATCGCGCCGACCTTCGCCGCGACGCTGCTCCTGCTGCAGCGGGTGGCCGGGGTGCCGCCGCACTCGGCGCGCCGGGCCGTCGCCCAGCTCCTGCTCGCGGGCTACCTCACACTGGCGACCGTCGCCTACACCACCCAGTACACGTTCCTGCCGGGCCTCGTCGAACGCGATCCGCAGTCGGCGGGCATGTGGTACCTCCACGATGCGACATCGCTGACCTATGCGCTGGACCTGACCGGCTACGCGCTGCTCGCGCTGGCTGCCCTGGTGATCGCCTCGACCCTGGTGGGCAGCGGGGGCCGGCTGCGCGCCATCGCCGGATGCCTGGTGGCCATGGCGGCGCTCTCGCTCGCCGCGCTCGGGCTCCACGCCGGGGGAGTGGCCGGCGCCGCGAGCGTCGCGACCATCGGCAGCGCGCTGTTCACGCTGCCGATCCTGCTGCTGTCGATCGCCCTGGGGCGCGAGATCCGGCGCCGGTCACGCCGCGACGAGGCCGCGGCGTGACCGTGCCCGGCCGAGGCGACGACGCTGCGAGGTGTCTCGATGGCCGACGACCCGACCGAGGTGGTCCGCGAGCTGTACGAGGCGGTGGAGCTGGGCGACCACCGACGTGTGGAGGCCTGCCTGTCGCCGGATCTGCGCTGGCGTCAGGCCGCCG
>SKLC01000225.1 GCA_007123425.1 Nitriliruptoraceae bacterium | reverse complement strand
GCAGCGCCTGGCCGCGATGGCGGCCCGGCAGGGCTGGGCCGCGGCCGTCGACGCGCTCGACGCGCTGCGCGACGTGGCCGGCGAGCAGTGGCTCGATCATGTCAAGGGCGCATCGGAGTTCGCCCAGCGCCGCATCACCGGGGCCTACGAGATCGACGAGTTCGGGTTCGACGAGGACCTGACCACCAACGTGCTGATGCCCCTGCTGCGCCCGCTGCACCGCCACTACTGGCGGGTGGCCTCCCACGGAGCCGAGCATCTGCCCACCCGCGGCGGCGCCATGGTCGTGGCCAACCACGCGGGCACGTTGCCGGCCGACGCGCTGATCACCCGCCTCGACATCCTCGAGCAGACCGGCCGCCACACCCGCGAGCTCGCCGCCGACCTGGTGTTCCGCACGCCGGTGGTGGGCGAGCTGGCCCGCAAGACCGGCGCGACCCTGGCCTCGAACGACGACGCCGACCGGCTGCTGGAGCGCGGCGAGCTGGTCGCGGTCTGGCCCGAGGGCTTCAAGGGCATCGGCAAGCGCTACAAGGACCGCTACAAGCTCCAGCGATTCGGTCGCGGCGGCTTCGTGGCCACCGCGCTGCGCGCCCAGGTCCCCATCGTGCCCACGGCGATCGTGGGCAGCGAGGAGATCTACCCCATGGTCTACGACCTCAAGCTGCTCGCGCGGCTGCTGGGGCTGCCCTACTTCCCGGTCGTGGCCCAGATGTTCGCGCTGCCGGTCCTGGGGCCCTTCGCGCTGCTGCCGCTGCCGTCGAAGTGGATCATCGAGTACGGCGAGCCCATCGACACGACCCGCTACGGCCCCGAGACCGCCGACGACCCGATGGCGGTGTTCGACCTCACCGACCAGGTGCGCGAGACGATCCAGGACATGCTCATGAGCAATCTGCTCGGACGCCGCTCGGTGTTCCTGTGACCCAGTGACGCGAGAAGGGGGCGGGCCGTGGGCCCGCCCCCTTCTCGCCGCGTGCGGTGGGTGCTACTCGTCGTCGCCGTCACGGCGGCGCATGGCCAGCGCCAGGCCCATGGTGCCCAGCCCCAGCATGGCCGCGGAGGCGCCGGTGGTCGGCAGGTCCGCGTCCGGCTCCGGGGCGGGGTCGGACGGCGGGCCGGCCGGCTGCTGGACGCCGGCGGGCACCGCGTTGACGCCGGCCTCGACCTCCATGGCGTTGACCTCGACCCCCAGCTCGCCGGCGACGTCGGAGAGGCCGGGGATGTCAGCCAGCGGGAAGCTGCCCACGATCGTCAGGGGGCTGACCCCCGCGACCGCGCCGGCGTCCTCGACGTTGCTGTAGGGCTGGCCGTTGTAGAGGATGGCCGTGTCGATCGCGTCCAGCAGGCCCTCGAGGCCGTCGAAGACCTCGGCGAGCGCGCCGTCGAGCAGGTCCTGGACGTCCGTGCCCAGCAGCTCGACCAGATCGAGGGGCGCCGCGTCGCTGACGAGGTTGAGGATGTTCTCGTCCTGCGGGCAGACCTGCAGCTGGGTGCTCGGGCTCGTGGTCGTCGGCTCGCTGGCGGCCTCGCCGTCGGTGGCGACCGATGCCGAGTAGGTCAGCGGGTCGGTGCCGTCGCCGCCGATGCAGCCCAGGCCCAGGACGTTGACGCCGGCCAGCGTCGCCTCGGCGTCGGCGGCCACCTCGTCGTCGTCGGCGGTGACCTCGCTGGCGGCGCCCAGCAGGTCGACGTCGACCAGCGGGACGTCGGCCTCGAGCGGGTTCTGCAGCTGCAGGCTCAGCGCCTCGCAGGCGTCGGAGCCGGGCAGCAGCGTGCCGAGCGCCTCGTCGAGGACGCCGCAGGTGAGGTTGTCGTTGACCTGCTCGAGCAGCATCTCGTTGAGGGGCGTGATCGCGGAGTCCAGGCCGGTGCGCACGTCGTCGGGCAGGCCGGCCTCGAGCAGGCCGGCGAGGCTGATGGTCACCCCGGTGAGCTGGACGTCGGCGAACGCCCGCTCGTCGTCCTGGCCGCAGTCGATGTCGGCCAGCGAGACGCTCAGCAGCGGGATCTCGGCGTCCGGCGGCAGGTCGACGGTCTCGCCGCCGACGCAGGAGCCGGGGCTGTCCAGCGTCTGTGAGCCGGCCAGCAGGTTGGTCACCAGGGCCTCGGCCAGCCCGTCGACGTCCTCGCCGTCGGCGGCGCGCTGCAGCTGCGCCTGGGTCTCGGCGACCTTGATGTGGATGCCGTCGCCGCCGGCCACGCCAAGCCCCTCGAGGACCGGTGCGAGGCCGTCGCGCAGCTCCCCCGGCAGGGAGACGTCGATGCTCAGCCCCGTGGCGGCCGCATCGCCGACGAACCCGCCGATGCCGGTCTCGGGGACCTCGCCGGCGTCGAGCGCGTCCGCGTCCTCGCCGGTCTGCGGGCCGTCGAACTCGCCTTCCCCGGCGTCGTCGTCCTCGTCGTCGCCGGGCAGGCCGCCGTCGAGCAGGTCGAGCAGGCCCTCGAGGTCCTCGACGGGGAGCTCGTCGAGGATCGCGTCGAGCGGCGTGCCGGTCAGGCCGTCCTCGTCGCCCTCGTCGCTGTCGTCGTCGCCGAGGAGGTCGGCCAGCTCGTCGAGCTGTGGCTCATCGAGGAGCTCCTCGATGGGCTCGGTCTGCGCGGTCGCGCCGCCGACGGTGGTCATGAGCAGTGCGCTCGCGGCCAGCGTGGCCGTGCCGAAGCGCCAGAGTCGGGTCGTGAGCATGCCCCGAGCCTCCATCTGTCTTGTAGGGACGAATGTCCGGTCGATTCGCCCGGTTCCGCCGCCGCTGGAGGGGCGTGGGTCGGGCAGAACGAATTCCGCTCCCCACAACGACGAGGCGTGACCGCGGGTACGGGGTCGAACGGCCACCGTTCCGAGTGCGCGATATGCGCACAGTCCGCCCTCAGGGGTGAGCCGTCGCGGCGCGGTCGCGGGGACGCCGTGGCCGGCCGGGCGTCGGCACCGGGTGGCCCGGCGGGGCCGGCCCGGGGGCGGCCGCGTGTGCCGGGGCGCTAGCGCCCCAGGAGGTTGCCGAGCGAGTCGGTGGTCGAGCCCAGCAGGTCGCCCACCGAGTCCGTGGTGGTGTCGAGGGTGTCGTCCACGCCGTCGGTGGTGTCCTCGAGGACCTCGCCGGTGCCGTCGAGCACGTCGCCCACGCCGTCGGTGGTGTCCTC
>SKLC01000264.1 GCA_007123425.1 Nitriliruptoraceae bacterium | reverse complement strand
GCCGCATACGCCGGCAGGGCGCAGTAGCCACCGATCTCACGGGCCAGCGCGGCCCGGGCCGCCTGAAGGTCCTCGGCCACCGCGACCCGCACGTAGGCCGCCACCTCCGGCTGCCCGCGGCCGGCGTCGCTGGCGGCAGAGCGGACGATGTCGCCGGCCCGGCGCACCTCGTCGGGTGTGGACCAGTTCAGCAGGGTCCCGTGCGCGTGGGTGCCGGCGGTCTCGAGCATGCGCGGGCCCATGGCCGCGAGGTAGCGGCGCGTCGGGGGTGGCGGCGGCGAGATGTTGAGCCGGAACCGTCGCGAGGAGAGCACCTCGCCGTCGACGTCGCTGGCCTCTCCGGCCTCCAGCTGCGCGAGGATCCGCAGCGCCTCGATCGAGGCGGTGCGCGGCTTGGTCATCTGCGCCCCGTGCCAGGCGCCCATCGTCACCGGGTGGCTGACCCCCAGGCCCAGCAGGAAGCGCCCGCCGGAGGCCTCCTGGAGGGTGGCGCTGGCCATGGCCAGCTGCGCCGGGCTGCGGGTCCACAGCGGCACCACGCCGATGCCGACCTCGAGCGTGGTCGTGGCCGCCGCCCACGCCTGGCACAGCAGCAGCGCGTCCCGGCCGGCGGCCTCGTTGGTCCACAGCGAGGTCAGCCCCGCGCCCTCGACGTCGACCGCCAGCCGCTGCTGCACGGCGACCGGCAGGTCCTCGCTGATGCCCACTCCCAGCTTCACGCTGTCTCCTCGACGCTCGTCACGGCTGCTCCTCGTCGTGGACCCGGGTCGACTCGGGGTCGAGCACCGCCAGCAGCTGCTCCTGCAGCCACGCGAGGTGATCCATCACCGCGACCCGGTAGGTGACCGGGTCGTCGGGGTCCAGACGCTCGCGGTCCACCTGCTCGATGCCGACCTGGGCGCCGATCGCCAGGCGCAGGTCGTTGAGCACGCCGAGGACGACCAGCGGCTCCTCCTCGGCGAGGTCGACGCGGATCGCCCGGCCGCGCCGCGTGCCCCGCTCCAGCAGCCCCAGCAGGGTGTCGAGCCCCTCGAGGCGCTGGCGCAGCAGGTCGTCGTGGATCAGCCCGCGCAGCTCCCGGTCGGCCTCCTCGTCATCGCCCACCGTGGGCGGGAAGAGCCGCCGGACGACCGGGTCGGCCGGGTCGCTGCCCTCCAGCGCCGCGCGCAGCCCCTGCTGGAGGCTGTGCAGCAGCTCGACCTCGATGCGCTCGAGCTGCATGCGGACGCCGTCCCCGTGGGCGCGGAAGTGGCCGCTCACGACGAGCGCTGCATCGTCGCCTGCAGCCCGTAGCCGTGCAGCTGCTGGACGTACATCTCCGCCTGCTCGCGCGGCTCGGAGGCGACCAGCGCCTTGCCGCGGCGGTGCACCTCGAGCATGAGCTTGCGGGCGACCGGCTCCGGGTAGCCGAAGACCCGGCGGAAGACGAAGACCACGTACGACATCAGATTCACCGGGTCGTCCCAGACGATCACGTCCCACGGGCCGTCGTGGGTGACCTGATCGTCGGTGAGCGGGTCGCGCTCACGGACCGGCGCCTCTGGCGTCGCGGACAAGCCCAACCTCCAGGACACGGCGCAACCCTACCGGCGTCGGAGCGCGGGCGGGCCTGGCTCCGGGCACGCCGGGTCGCGCGGGCCTGGGCTCAGCGGCGGCGGCGACGCGCCATGCGACGCTGGCGCTCGCGCTCCTCGAGCTCGTCCCACGTGGGCGGCGCGGTCATCGTGCGGCCCACCGGGTTGTCGGCCGGCGCCTGCTTGACCACGGCGACACCGGATGCGACAGGGCGGCCACGCTCGCCGGACTCGACCTCGAACTCGACCTCGTCGCCGGAGCGCAGCGTGCCGCCGGCGACCTGGTCCCCGGGGACGTAGACCTCTTCGCCGTCGCTGCTCGTGAGGAAGCCGTACTTCCGGTCGGCGTGGAACACCTTGACACGTCCGGTGGGCATGGGCAGCTACCTTTTGAGGGTCGTCCAGCATGACAACGGCAGCCGACGCGGGCACGCGTCTGGCTGCCACGAGCCGCCAGCGTAGCGGCTGGCTGACGATCCCGCCCACTTACGGCCGGGGGTCTCAGCCCTGGGCGGCCGCCCAGGCAGCGGCGGCGTCGAGGACCTCCTCGAACGCCCCGCCCGCGAGCGCCTCGATGGGATGGCGCCCCTCGAGGCGCCGCTGGGCCTGGTGGAACCAGGCGGCCGCCCGCTCGTCCTCGACCCAGCCCTGCAGGATGCGCAGCACGTCGACGGCCACGCCGATGGGGTCCTCGGGGAGCTCGTCGGCGGCGTCCTCGAGGCGATCGACCGCCTCGTCGCCCACGAGCTCGCGCAGCTCGAACTCGTCGTCCAGGGGGTCGTCGCGGTACATCCGCCCTCACCGACCCTCGCGCAGCGCGGCGTGGTCCCGCTCGCACTCCTCGACGAACCGCTCGGCGGCCTCGACGCGCTCGGGCAGGCGCGCCTGCTCGTCGCGGATCACGGCCGCGCGAGCGTCCAGCGCCTCCTTCAGCGGCCCGTCGGTGTGGCGCAGGGCACGTCGCAGCCGGCGGTCGACCGTGTCGGCCAGCGCCTCGCCCTCGCTGGTGAAGCGGCGCAGGCGGCGCAGCTCGTCGGCGAGGTACTCCTCGTAGCGACGCAGCGCGGTCAGCTCCTCACGGGCCCGCAGCAGCGTGAAGTAGGCGGCCTCCACCTCGTCTCGGGGCATGGCTAGGCGCGCTCCTCGGCCTGCTTCTTCAGGCCCCGCAGCCCCTGGTCGAGGATCGTGCGCGCCGCCCGCTTCTTGAGGAAGCCGGGCACCGGCATGTCGACGTCGGCCTCGAGGCTGTAGCGCACGTCGGTGCTGCGCTGGCTCTCGGTGAGCACGTAGGCGCCGTCGAGCTGGCTGATCGTCTCGCCCTCGACCAGCGACCAGCTCACGTCGTGGCCCTGGTAGGAGTACTGCAGGGTGTAGCTGATCTCCGCCACGCGGGCGTCCACCCGGAAGCTCGCCTGGTGCGGGCGCCCCTCGTCGTCGTAGGAGAGGATCTGGGTCTCGAGCATGCCGTCGGCCCACTCGGGGTAGGCCTCGAGGTCGGTGATGACGTCGAAGATCGTGGCGGCGTCGGCCGCGATGGTGATCGAGTCGCTGACCCGCTGGCCCATGTCGATGCCTTG
>SKLC01000289.1 GCA_007123425.1 Nitriliruptoraceae bacterium | reverse complement strand
TCGTACGTGGCGAAGAAGCGAATGTCCGAGGAGCACAAGCAGGCCCTGGCACGGGGCCGCGCCCAGGGCAAGGCCGTGCGCGACTACCTGTCAGCCCTGGAGAAGAACCGTGCCCGCGGACGCACACCCGACCGCGCCACCCTGGAGCAGCGGATCGAGGACGTCCAGCGCCGCATCGACGAGGAGGAGAACCCCGCCAAGCGGGTCGAGCTCATCCAGCGGCGCCTCGACCACGAGGAGCAGCTGATCGCGGCCGACGACGAGCCGGACATGGAAGCGCTCCAGGACGGCTTCATCGACGCCGTGCGCGAGTACTCCGAGCGCAAGGGCATCTCCTACCACGCCTGGCGCGAGGCGGGCGTCCCCGCCGACGTGCTCAAGCGGGCGGGCATCAAGCGCACCCGCCGCCCGTCCGGCGACGCCTGATCAGCTCCCCGGAGCGGCCCGCGAGGCGGCGCGGTCAGACCGTGACCGTCTCGCGGGACTCGGCCGCGGGCGCGAGGACCTTCCTGGCTCGCTGCCCACAGGCGCCGAACGCCTGGTCGAACCGCTCGGCGTCCCGGCGGTAGGCCTCGAGCCGGCCCGGGTCCTGGCTGATCTCCTGGACCACCTCGAACTGCTGGTAGAGGTCGGACGCGAAGGCGCGTCGGCGGCGCTCGACCGCCGTGCGCACCGTGTCCACCGCGCTGGTGACCTGCCCGTCGACGTCGCGCAGCAGCTCGTCGGCGACCTCATCCAGGCGCTCGATGATCGTGCGGCGGGCCCGCTCGAGGTTGCGCTGCCCGGCGACGATGCTGTGCAGCTTCCATCCGACCAGGGCCCCGCCGACGAGGCCCACCGGCCCCAGCATCATCGTGCCAGCGGCGAGCGTGGCACCACCGCCGGCGAGCCCTCCGGCCAGCGCCCCCGTGCGCGAGCGCACCCGCGTCTGCTGCTGGGAGCGCTGCAGCGCCTGCATCTGATCGGGGGTGACCAGCAGGGCGTTGGCTGAGAGCTGCACCTTGGGGAGGTTGGGAGCGAGGTCGGTCATGACCTCCTCGAACTGGCTGGACAGCTGGGCCTGCAGCCGCTCCACCAGGTGCGCGAACCCCTCGGAGAACTGCCGGGACGCCAGCTCGCCGGCGACCTCGAGCTGGCGCTTGAACCGTGACGAGAACGCCTCGACCTGCTCGAGGGTCTCCATGGCGGCCAGCTCCTTCTTCGCCCGGGTGAAGGGCTGGAGCACCAGGCCGCGGATGCGCATCTTGAGCGGCGCCACGTCGGTCAGCGCCAACGAGACGGACTCATCGAACCGTCCCTCGAGATCGGCGATGTTCGCGTCGAGCTGCGACCGAAAGGTCTCGAGCTGCGCGGGGTCACCCAGCAGCTGCTGACGGACCCGCACCTCCGCCTTGGCCATCTCGGTGACCTTGGTGATGCGATCGGCGGCGTCGTGCAGCACCTGTTGCCCGGCGACGTTCGACAGATAGTTCTCCACGTCCCGCAGCAGGCGGTCCGCACCGGATCGCTTCCACTTGTCGATGTCGTCGGTCTGTCGCGCTTCCCAGGCCTCGAGCGCGCACACCGGGTAGACACGGACCTCGCCGCCCCGCCCCATCTTGCGGCTCGCCTCCACGATCCGATTTCCCACGTACTCGAGCACCGCATTGCGGGTCTCGGGGTCGTGGAAATGCTGCGGATACATGTTGCACACCAGGAAGGTCTTCTTCAGGTCCCGTCCCACGACCTGCTCGAGGAAGCCCAGCTCCGTGCCCGACACGGTCGGCGGCGACATGAACAGCACGATGCCGGCGTCGACGATGTCGAGCTCCTGCAGCGTGCGCTCGGTGTAGGTCTCGTCAGCCTCCGCGTCGTCGAGCCCCGGGGTGTCGATCAGCCGCGTCCCATTGCGCAAGAATCCCACCGGGACCTGCTGCTCCACATAGGTCACGCCCAGCTGGTTGTTGGCGTTCGCCTTCTGCGAGGTGAACTGGTGCACCTCCTCGACCGCCACGTGCTTCTGCGACCCGTCGGCGAAGTGCACCACCGCCTCGGGCGCATCGCCGTAGGAGACGTAGACGGGCACCGCCGTCTCCGGCGTGACGTGCATCGAGGAGACCTCACGCCCGATGAGCCCGTTCAGCAGCGTGGACTTGCCTCGCTTGATGAGCCCGAAGATCCCGACCGTGAACTCGGTGGACTCGAGGTCCCGCCGCACCAGCGACAGCTCGCCGGCGATGAGGCTGTCGGACCGCTCGGCACCGTGGAGCTCGAGGCCGCGCCGCTGCTGGAAGCGGCCCCAGACGTCCTCGACCTGGGCCAGCGCGGCCAACAGCTGCGTGCGCTCGACGTCGAAGGTGTCGAGGAACTCGGCCATACATCACCCGCCTTGTGCGCCGAAGGGGAGCACGGTGCACACCACAGCATCGGCGGCAGGTACCCGGTCCTTGAGGACCAGACCGGCCTAGTCATCCCCCGCCGCCGGGACGGCGCCGTGTCGCCGAGCCCAGCTGCCGGCGTCGGCTCCCTCGGGCGGCTCGTGGGCGCTGCGCAGCTGCGCGGCCTCACGCGTCGTGCGGCAGGAAGGCGCCGTCGCGCCACACGAGCGTGTCGGGGGCCGCCCCGGCGTCATCGCACGAGAGGGTCAGCCGCCACCCGAGGGCGGAGCGAAGGCTGCCGTCGCCCTCCAGCGGGCAGCTCGGCGGCGGCTGCAGCTGGCCGTCGTCGCCGGGCTCCCACATCGCGAGCCGTGTGCTGCCCTCGTGGCGGACCGGCACCACGAGCAGCCGTGACGGCCCGTCCGCGAGCTCCACGATCCGCACGCGCCCGACGTCATCGGCCGCGCCGAGGCCATGCCGACCGGCGACCACGAGCTCGCCGCCCTGCCAGTGGGCCACCTCGAGCACGCCCACGCCCTCGTCGGACGCCGTGGCCACCACGACCTCGGTGACGCCGTCGTCGTCGAGGTCCGCCAGCAGGTGGTCGTGCCCGGCCGCCTCCTCGCGGCGCTGGTCGAGGAACTCGCGGATCGTGGGCAGCGGCGGCCCCTCCGTGCGCACCTCGGGATGCGTGTGCGCCGCATCGGCCACGTCCGGCGCCGCCGGGTCCTCGCCGACGAGGCGCTCCGGCGCACCCGACGGCTCCGCGTCGGCGCGGCTCGTCGAGCCGATGCCAGGCGAT
>SKLC01000130.1 GCA_007123425.1 Nitriliruptoraceae bacterium | reverse complement strand
CGCGCGCGCCGGGCGTACGAACCCCAGCGACGAGGGCACCACCGCGGCGCCGGCCGCGGCGGAGGTCAGGCGCAGGAAGGTGCGTCGGTCCAGGGAGGGGGACATGGGCGATCCTCGAGCGAGAGCGAACGGGAGGGCGTGGCCGGCTGTGGGTGGGCGAGGGCGCGCCAGAGCGCGCAGGACACGGGCCGTCCACCCGGCCGCGACCGGGCGCTCGGGGCGCACCGGGGCGAGCCGGACCATCGTCGGTAACGAGCGGCCCGGGATCGAGCAACGCCGAGCGGGGACAGTGGGATGCGCTCCGTGCAGGGCCGAAAGATGCGCCCCGTGCGGGGCCGGGCGATGCGCCTGGTTGCGGTGTGGCGAGGCCAGGCTCCCGGTCGCGGGAGGCGCACGGTGGGGCTGGTGCATATGACGTCGCGGAGATCGCCCCGTACGCTGTCCGACTGGGGTGTTGGGAGGGGGCCAAAGGTCTTCTGCCGACGTCGAACGACCAGGAGTCCCCACCCGTGAACGAGCTCTACATCGACGGCCAGTGGCGCGCGCCCCGGGCCGGTGCCACCCGTGAGATCATCGACCCGCTCGACCAGCGGGTGGTGCGCACGGTCGCCGAGGCCGACGCCGACGACGCCCGCGACGCCATCGCCGCGGCCCGCCGTGCGTTCGACGAGAGCGACTGGCCGCGCCTGCCCGGCGCCGAGCGCGGGCGCCTGCTGGGACGCCTCGCCGACGCCATCGAGGCCGACCGCGAGCAGCTGGCCGCGCTCGAGACCGACGACACCGGCAAGACGCTCGTCGAGAGCCGCATGGACATGGACGACATCGCCGGGGTCGTGCGCTACTACGCGGGCCTGGCGGACAAGGACGCCGGCGAGGTCGTCGACGCCCCCATCGAGGGGCTGCGCTCGGTCGTCCGGCGCGAGCCCGTCGGCGTCTGCGGCCAGATCTCGCCGTGGAACTACCCGCTGCTGCAGGCCTCGTGGAAGCTCGCGCCGGCGCTGGCCGCCGGCAACACCATCGTGGTCAAGCCCGCCGAGATCACGCCGCTGACCACGATCCGGATCTTCGAGCTGATGGACGAGGTGGGCTTCCCGCCCGGCGTGGCCAACCTCGTGCTGGGGGCCGGCGTGCCGGTGGGCGCGGAGCTCTCCGAGCACGCCGACGTCGACCTGATCTCCTTCACCGGCGGCATCGAGACCGGTCAGCAGGTCATGCGCGCCGCAGCGGGCACGGTCAAGAAGATCGCGCTGGAGCTCGGCGGCAAGAACCCCAACATCGTGTTCGCCGACGCCGACTTCGGCCACGCCGTCGACTACGCCCTGCTCGCGGTCTTCCTCCACGCCGGTCAGGTCTGCTCGGCCGGTGCCCGGCTGCTGGTCGAGTCCTCCGTCCACGATGAGTTCGTCGACGCCGTGGTGGAGCGCGCGCAGCGGATCGTGCTGGGCGACGGCCGCGACCCCAGGACCGAGTCGGGTCCGCTGATCTCCGCCGAGCACCGGGACAAGGTCGAGGCTCACGTGCGCCAGGCCCTCGAGGACGGCGCCACGCTGCGCTGCGGGGGCAAGCGGCCCGACGATCCCGCGCTGGCCGACGGCTTCTTCTACGAGCCCACGGTGCTCACCGGCTGCCATCCCGGCATGGACGTCATCCAGCAGGAGGTGTTCGGGCCGGTGCTCACCGTCGAGGCCTTCGACGACGAGCGGCAGGCGATCGAGATGGCCAACGACACGATCTACGGCCTGGCCGGCGGGGTGTTCACCACCGACCTGGGCAGGGCCGAGCGCGTGGCCGACGGGCTGCGCAAGGGCACCGTCTGGGTCAACGACTTCCACCCCTACTTCCCGCAGGCACCCTGGGGCGGCTACAAGCAGTCGGGCATCGGTCGCGAGCTCGGCCGTGCGGGGCTCGAGGAGTACACCGAGACCAAGCACGTGGCCACCAACCTCGCGCCGCAGCGCTCCGGCTGGTTCGGCACCGGCCAGGGAGCCGGAGCATGAGCCAGGTGGAGTCCGACCCCGTGAGCGCGCCGTCCGCGCCCGACCAGCCCGCGGTCGCTGTCGAGGGCCTGTGGAAGGTCTTCGGCCCCAAGCCCGAGCGCATCGTCGGCTCCGACGAGGCCGACCTGCCGCGCGACGAGCTCATGGACCGCACCGGCAACGTCGTCGCGGTGGGCGACGCCAGCTTCGAGGTCGCCCAGGGCGAGATCTTCGTCGTGATGGGCCTGTCCGGCAGCGGCAAGTCGACCCTCGTGCGGTGTCTGACCCGGCTGATCGAGCCCACCGCCGGCCGCATCCAGGTCGCCGGCACCGACGTCTCCGCCGCCAGCGCCGCCGAGCTGCGTGACCTACGCCGCAAGCGCGTCAGCATGGTCTTCCAGCACTTCGGCCTGCTGCCCAACCGGCGCGTGCGCGACAACGTCTCCTACGGGCTCGAGATCGCCGGCGTGGACCGCCGGGAGCGCGGCGAGCGCGCCGAGGAGGTCATCGAGCTCGTGGGCCTGCAGGGCTTCGGCGACGCCTACCCCGATGAGCTCTCCGGCGGGATGAAGCAGCGGGTGGGCCTGGCGCGCGCGCTGGCCGCCGACCCCGAGGTGCTGCTGCTCGACGAGCCCTTCAGCGCCCTCGACCCGCTGATCCGCGCCGAGATGCAGGCCGAGGTCAGCCGCCTGCAGCGCCAGATGGGCCGCACGATGGTCTTCATCACCCACGACCTGCGGGAGGCGCTGCAGCTCGGCGACCGGATCGCGGTGATGCGCGATGGGCGGATCGTGCAGATCGGCACCGCCGCGGAGCTGCTCGACGAGCCGGCCGACGACTACGTACGCGACTTCACCGCCGAGGTGCCGCGCGCCCTGGTGCTGACCGCCGCCGATGCCGCCGAGCCCGTGGACCCGGCACGGCAGCCCCCCGCGCGCACGATCGCCGCCGACACCCTGCTGCGCGACTGCATCCCCTACGTCGCCGACGGGCACGGCCTGCGCGTCGTCGACGAGCACGACGAGACCCTCGGCGTGCTCGGCCGTGGCCGTGTGCTGGAGGCCATCCACGGCGGCCGGGTCGCGCCGGAGGGCGCCTGATGGCGGCTGCTGACACGGCCGGCCGTCGGCCGGCGCTGACTCTGCGGGCTCCCGGGCCCCTGGGCCTGGTCGGCCTCGCGGCGCTCGTCGCGCTG
>SKLC01000062.1 GCA_007123425.1 Nitriliruptoraceae bacterium | reverse complement strand
GTTCATCGTGGGCTGGAGCGGCCGCGGCCCCGATCCCGCGCCGTGCTCGTGAGCCCGGACGAGCCCTCGACCCGGGCGCGGCCGGCCGGCGGACTCGGGTCGGAGCCCGGGCGGCGTCTAGGGTCGGGGGCATGTTCGCTGTCACCGCAACCCGAGCCGTGCCCGACGCGCCGCTGGAGGGCCTCGCCCTCGGCGAGCACCCCGACCCGGACCCGCCCGACGGGTGGGAGGTCGTGGAGGTGCGCGCCGCCGCGCTCAACCACCACGATCTGTGGACGCTCCGCGGCGTCGGCATCGAGCCCGACCGCTTCCCGGTGGTCCTCGGCGGCGACGCCGCCGGGGTCACCGCCGACGGCCGCGAGGTGGTCGTCCACGCCGTGGTCGTCGACGGTGACCACGATGGCGACGAGACCATGGCGCCGGGCCGCTCGATCCTCTCGGAGGTCCACGACGGCACCTTCGCGGACCGGGTGGCCGTGCCCGCCCGCAACCTGCTGCCCAAGCCGCGCGGCTTGAGCTTCGCAGAGGCCGCGTGCCTGCCCGTGGCGTACCTGACGGCCTACCGGATGCTCTTCACCCGGGGCCGGCTGCGCCCCGGCGACCGGGTGCTGATCCAGGGGGCCGGCGGCGGGGTGGCCACGGCCCTCGTGCTGCTCGCGACCGCAGGCGGCCTGCACGTGACCGTCACCAGTCGGGACGAGTCCAAGCTGCAGCGGGCGCAAGAGCTCGGCGCCCATACCGTCGTGCCCTCGGGCGAGCGGCTGCCCGCGCGCGTCGACGCCGTGATGGAGACGGTGGGGGAGGCCACCTGGTCGCATTCGCTGAAGGCCCTGCGGCCCGGCGGCGTCGTGGTGGTCTCGGGCGCGACCTCCGGGCCCAACCCGCCGGCAGACCTCAACCGGGTCTTCTTCCGTCAGCTCGAGGTGGTCGGCTCCACCATGGGCACCCGGGAAGAGCTCGCCCGGGTGCTGCGGATGGTCGACGCGACCGGGATGCGCCCCCTGATCGATGATGTCCTGCCGATGGTCGAGGCCCGGGACGCCTTCGAGCGCCTGGCCAGCGGCGACGTGTTCGGCAAGCTCGTCCTCACCCGCTGACGACCGGCCTGCGTGGCGTCACGATCCACAGCCAGCGTGGCCTGCGCGCGCTACCTGTGTGATCGGTGGGTCACAGTGGGCCCATGACCGCTGTCGTCAGACGAGACGGGCACCGCATGGGGTACCGAGGAAAGCTGCGAGAACAACAACGGGCGCGGCAGCTGCGTGCGCAGGGCTGGACCTTGCAGGAGATCGCCTCCGCACTCGGCGTGGCGAAGAGCTCCGCGTCCCGCTGGGTGCGGGATGTTGCCGTCGACCCGTCGGTCGTGCGCGGGACGGCCAGGCGCCGCGTACCCCGCGGGGCCGATCACCCGCTGCGGCGGCGCAAGCTTGAGGAGATCGAGCGCCTCCGCGACGAGGCGCTGACGCGAGTGGGGGTGCTGGGGGAGCGGGAGCTTCTCATGGCGGGTCTCGGGCTCTACGCCGGAGACGGAAGCAAGGGGGAAGGCCAGGTCAAGTTGTCAAACTCCGACCCCCGGATCGTCGGCTTCTTCTGTGCCTGGTTGCGCCACTTCTTCGCCGTGGACGAAGCACGCCTTGGGGTGGTGATCTACCTCCACGAGGGGCTCGACCTCGCCGCGGCCACCTCCGCGTGGTCCGAGGTCACCGGCGTCCCTCCCGCTCGCTTCGGCAAGCCCTACCGAGCCGTTGCCGACGCCGGAATACGACACAACAAGCACGAGCACGGCTGCGCGCACGTTCGCTACACGTGCACCCGAACACAACGCGAGATCCTCGCGCTCATGGATGCCGTGCTGAGCTCGAATCGGTGGCTCCGGGGGCCGGGCTCGAACCGGCGACACTTCGGTTAACAGCCGAATGCTCTGCCTACTGAGCTACCCCGGAAGGTGCCCGACTGACGCGGGCGCGACGAGTGTAGCAACGCGGTTGGATGCGACGAATGCGCGTCCCGGGGCCCGGCACCGCGTCCGCGACCCCGCCCCGATCGCTGCAACGCTCACTAGCATCGGCGCAGGCCGACTGGGAGACGTGAGATGCGCAGGGACCTGGTGATCATCCCCGAGGACCACCCCGGGGTCCTCGCAGACCTCGGGGAGGCGCTGGGGCGCGCGGGGGTCAACATCGAGGCGATCAGCGCCTTCACCGGCGAGGGCAAGGGCATCGTGCACGTCCTCGTCGACGATGACGTCAAGGCGATCGAGGTCCTGCGCGACGCTGGGATGGAGCCGCGAGCCGCCCGGCGCGTGGTCGTCGCGCCGTTGCCCGACGAGCCCGGGCAGCTCGGCGAGGCGTGCCGCAGACTGGCGGAGGCGCAGGTCAACATCGAGCAGGCCTACATCGCCTCCGGCAGCAAGCTCGTCGTCGTGTGTGAGGAGATCGACGAGGCCAAGCGGGTCCTCGGGGTGGACTGACCTTCGCCGCTGGCCGGCGGCGAAGGCCGAGCCGGAGCGACGTCCCGACGCGGGGTGGTGAGGGTCAGGAGCCCTCGCGCCACGCGGTGCAGTGCGCGACGCGCTCGTTGTCGTCTCCGGCCAGCAGGGACCGGATGGCGACCGCGCTCAGCGCCGCGTCGTACTCGATGAGGCCGGCGACCAGGTCGCGCTCCTCCTCGGTGTCGGCGGCGACCAGCAGCTCCGCCTTGCGCCAGGCCTCCTCCCGCATCAACCGGATGGCGTGCATGATCCCGTGCTCGTCGAGGGACAGCGGCAGCGGGGCGATCCCGAAGGAGGGATCGTGGCGGTGCTGCACCTCCTCGGTGATCGTGGACTGGACATCGGCGAGGAAGGCGTTGACCCGGTCGTGGTCGGTCTTGCGGGTCTCGCCCTCGGGGGTGACCAGGCCGATGGTCTCGAGCACGAAGGGCAGGTCGCGGCGGATGTGGGCGTTCATGCCCAGCAGCACGTTGCCGGTCGTGGAGGCCGCTCCGCGCTCGGCGGCGTCGAAGGCGACGCGCCAGGCCGGCGGCACGTCCGCGAGGTGGCCGTCCGACCAGTCGTCGATGGCGTCGAAGTAGACGTGGGCGAAGACCGCATCCTGGTGGTTGAGGAACTCGGTGTCGTTGAAGAAGTCCGGGTCCTCCACCGCGCTGCGGTACTCCTCGGTGGTGAGCTTGTAGGTGAGCGAGAAGATCGCGTTGTCGTGGCACCCGAGCCGGTCGTAGCGGCGGTGCATGTCGCGGATCACCTTGTCCACGCACTGGACGTTGCCGGGACGGCATTCGTGGCCCAGGGAGGCCACGTAGTCGTCGTCGGGCCATGCGGGCAGATAGGCGGGCCAGTTCAGCCCGAACGGATCGTCGAGGCCGGTGTCGGTGTGCGTGTCGGTGGCCAGCAGCGCGTGGACGAGCTCGTCGCTCAGCGGGTCCACGCCGAGCTCGTCCACCACGTCGTCGACCACGCCCTCGAGCTCCTCGACCGTTGCCAGCAGCGGCTCGGTGACCGTGCCCAGCAGAGGGTCCACTGGCGAGAGCAGCGACTCGGTGGTGTCGCTCAGCGCCCCGCCGAGCAGGGCGGTCGCCGGCGCGGCCGTCGAGAGCGTGAGCACTCCCGCCAGCACGCACGTCAGCAGCACTCGTGGTCGCATCGGCCCCAGCTCCCCGCTCGCCGTCGCAGGCAGTCTGCGGGAGCGCGCCGTGTCGCGCCTGACACGCGGGAGTCAACTTCGCATGGCCCGAACGGACCAGCCCGGCCGTGTGCCCGCGGCAACACAACGCTGCGCAGCTTTACCACTACACATCGTGCTCGCTCGGTGGCAGGCGTGCTGGAGAGCGGGTCCGGGCGGTGCGCCGGTGCGCGGGCTCGAGGCGATCGGGCGGAGGTCAGACGGGGAGGTCGACCTGCTTGAACTCGTGCAGCATGGGCTCGTCGACGATGAGGTCGACGGCCCGCTCCACCCGGTGCCGGCCCACGTCGGCGGCGCCCTCGGGGCGGTCGAGGAACCGGATGAACACCGCGCGGCCGCCGGCGACGAAGGTGGGCACCCCCCAGACCCCGTGGCGTGCCTCGGCGTCCTCGTGCTCCGTGCGCAGCGTCTTGCGCGGCCCGCCGCCGTCGACGATCTCGAGCACCTCGGCGGCGTCGAGGCCGCAGTCGTCGAGGGCCTCGCGCAGGACTGCGCGGTCCTTGAGGTCACGCCCCTCGTCGTGCCGGATGGCGAAGAGCCGGCGGTGGACCTGCGAAAAGTGCTCGGGGAGATGATCGCGCACGGCGAGGCCGACCTCGAGCGCCAGCAGCCCGGGGGCGGTGATGGCGGCGTCGCCCTCCCAGACGGCGGGCTCGCCCGGCTCCACGTGTCCCTGGGCCAGGCTGTAGGGCACGAAGGTCACATCCCAGTCGGCGCCGTCGGCGAGTCCCGCGAGCACGTGCTCGTGCGCGTTGCGGGCGAAGGGGCACAGGTAGTCGAAGGTCACGGCGAAGCGTCGGGTCAACGCGGACTCCAGGGTCGTTGGTGGGGTAGGGACGTGCAGGGAAGGTATGGGGGATCGGGACGACGCCGCCCGGCTCACAGTCCCAGGCAGCGGGCCATCGAGCCGAGGTCCTCGCCGATGTGCGCGCAGCCGGTCTGCAGCGCGCGCAGCGTCAGGCCGAACGCGAAGAAGGCACCCCAGGTGATGCCCATGTACTCGCGGTGCTCGCGGCGCAGACCGGCGATGCGGCCACCGATGATGGCGATGAGGGGGAACAGCGAGCCATACAGGTAGTGGAGCCACACGGCCGGGTCGTGTGCCGACACGACGCGACGGCCGAGCAGCAGCAGCACCAGCCCGGTGACGGTCTGGACCACGAGCAGGTTCTCGGTCCAGTGCTGCAGCGACCAGATCCCCGCCGAGGCCTCGTCGCGCCGCAGCACGCGCAGCACGACGCCCCAGACGAAGAGCACGACGAACATCCCCACGATCGCCGCGCCGAGGTAGCGGTGGAAGCCGGTCACGAGCGGGCGGCTCCCTCGCCGGCGGGGCTGTCGGACCCGGTCTCGAGGGACTCGGGGGCAGCGGCGTCACCCTCGTCGTCACCGCCCGGGGAGGCAGGGTCCGCGTCCTCGGCTCCACCGGTGCCCAGCGACGCGGCGATCCGGTAGGCGACCCACCCCGCCAGCGGGGGCAGGACCACGGTGAGCACCCGCAGCCACCAGGTGAGGGTCTGCAGCCCCATGCCGAGGTCGGAGGCGATGACGTCGTTGGACCCGGCGAGGGTGATCAGCGCCACGAAGGTGATGCCGGCAACCCCGATCCCGGTGCGCAGCGGGTTGTCCCGGGGGCGGACCAGCAGGTGGTGCTCGCGCTCGTCGCGCGCGATCCAGCGGCGGTCGATCCAGGGCCAGGCGAAGGCGAGCCCGAACAGCACGCCCGGCACGACCACCCCCGGCAGGAAGATCGCCGGGATCGTCACCCCGAACATCGTCCATTCCCAGGCGGGCCACAGGCGCATCAGCCCCTCGAGCCAGCCCATGTACCAGTCGGGCTGCATCGGGGCGAAGACCTCGAAGGGCTCGTAGGGGCCGTACAGCCACAGCGGATTGATCTCGAACAGCCCGCCGAGCAGCGCGAGCACGGCCACCGTGAAGGCGAACAGCGAGAGGCTGGTCATCACCTGGTTGGGGAAGAGCGGCTCGCCGACGACGTTGTGCTGTCGGGCTCGGCCCCCGGGCTTCTGGGTGTGCTTCTGCCGCATCAGGATGACCAGGTGCGCGGTCACCAGCCCCACGAGCCCGGCGGGGATGATCAGCACATGCATCAGATACAGCCGACCGAGCGTGTCGGTGCCCGGATACTCGCCACCCAGGCCGATGAAGCCCAGCAGCGGCCCGACGAACGGCACCGAGAGCAGCACGGAGTAGCCGATGCGCAGCCCCGTGCCGCTGAGGAGATCGTCGGGCAGGGAGTAGCCCGTGAACCCCGCCACGATCGCCAGCAGCAGCAGGGCGAGGCCGATCACCCAGTTCAGCTCCCGGGGCCTGCGGAACGCGCCGGTGAAGAAGACCCGCAGCATGTGGACCACGATCGCGGCCACGAACACCAGCGCCGCCCAGTGATGGATCTGGCGCATCAGCAGGCCGGCACGAACCTCGAAGGAAAGGCGCAGCGTGGACTCGTAGGCGGCCGAGATCTCCTGGCCCTGTAGCGGGACGTAGGGGCCGTCGTAGACCACCAGCCGGTGGTCGGGCACGTAGAACAGGGCGAGGAACACGCCGGTGGCGAACAGCACGATCAGGCTGAAGAGCGCGATCTCGCCCAGGAGGAACGACCAGTGCGCCGGGAAGGCCTTGTGGAGGTACTTGCGCCCGCCCTCGGCCAGGCGCAGGCGGTCATCGAGCCACCGTGCGAGGTCGTCGACGGGGCTCTGACGGGCCTTCTGCGAGGAGCTCACGAGCAGTCCTTGTCGTGGTCGCGGCTCACGTGCCGGGGGCGTCGTGGGTGAGGTTCCAGAACGACGGGCCGACGGGCTCGCTGAAGTCGCCGAGCGCGATGAGGTAGCCCTCGTCGTCGGTTCCGATCGGCAGTTGCGGCAGCCCACGACCCGCGGGGCCCGACACCACCGCCGCGGCCCGATGGACGTCGAAGGTGGACTGGTGGCACGGGCAGAGCAGCTCGCCGGCCGCGGCCCGGTACAGCCCGACGGGGCAGCCCGCGTGCGTGCAGATCTTCGAATAGCACACCATGCCCTCGACCGTGGCGCCAGGCAGCGCGTCGGGCTCGAGCTGCCCTTCCCGGGTGCCCACCAGGATCGCCTGGGCCGAGGGGTCGTCGATCGCGTCCGCCGGGAAGACGGTGATCACCTCGTCCGGGCTGATGTCGGCCGCCTGGATCTCCCGCCCCTCGGTGTCGGCGAGGCGCACGCCCTCGCGCCAGGTGGTCGTGAACATCTCGTCCTGAGGCGTGGGGCCCAGCGAACGGAACGGCACGAGCAGCGCGAGGCCCAGCGAGGCGCCCGCCCCACCGAGCAGCCGGAGCAGGAACCGGCGGCGGCCGGTCGTGGTCGCCTCGCCCAGGGCATCGTGATAGGCGGCCTCGAACTCGTCGCGGGTCTCCTGCGGGGAGCGCATGGGGTAGCGCTCCTCGACGACCTCGCGGGGACCGATGATGCGGCGGACCCACACGGCCAGGCCTGCGCCCACGGCGCCGAACGCCACCGCGAGCAGCACGCCCTCCAGCTGCGTCTGCCCGCCGGTGACGTACACGACGAACAGCGCGAGCGCGGCGACGATCGCCACGACGAAGCAGATCGCGGCGATGCGTGCCGCGCGGTCCTGTCGCTCCCGTTGCCGACGCCACTCCTCGGCGCGGCGGCTGGCGGGCGCCTCACTGCTGCCCATGCGGGTCTCCTGCGTCCGGGCGCTCGGCCGTGGGCGCGTCCTCGTCGCGAGCGGACTCGCCCAGCAGATACATCACGAGCGCCAACAGCCCGAGGCCCACCACCACGGCGATCAGGCCCTCGGCCACCGTGCCGGAGCGGCCGAAGGACCAGCCGCCCGGAGCCTCGCGCTCCCGCAGGTCCATCACCCACGCGGTCACGGCCTGCAGGTCCTCCTCGGAGAGCGTCTCCTCGGTGAAGCGCGGCATCACGCCGGGCCCGGAGCGCACCGCCGTGGCGATCTCGATCGGCTCGGTCACGTCGAGGCTGGAGGAGATGTCCTGCTGGCCGACCGCGACGCCCTGGGCGGTGGGACCGTGGCATGCGGCGCAGTTGGTGGTGAACAGCTCGAGCCCGCGCGTGGGGTCGGCGTCCTCCCACCCGTCGATGTCGGGGATCTCGGGCCCTTCACCCGGTGCGAGCTGCTCCACGTAGGCGATCAGCGCGCGCCGGTCCTCGTCGCTGAACTGCTGGGGATGGCGTCGCAGCCGGTCCTGGGCGTTGTCCATCGGCATCCGGCCGGTGCGGAGCATGAAGTCCACGGAGGCGGGCCCCACGCCCTCGAGGCTCGGGCCGCCCCGCGGACCCTCGATGGGCAGGCCGCGGCCCTCCTCGCCGTGGCACAGGGCGCAATGGGTGCCGAACAGCTCGGCGCCGCGCTGCACGTGCTCGGGATCCTCGGCGAGCTCGGCGCCGTCCTCGGGCGAGTTCTCGCCGTCCTGCGCCCGTGCGTCGGCACCGAACAGCGCCGTGAGCGCCACGGCGGCCGTGATGAGCGCCGCGCCCACGAGGAGGAGGCGAACCAGGGGGTGGGGGTGGCGCAGCGCGTCCGTGGACACGTCGAGCACCTTTCGGCGTCGAGCGGGGGCCGGGCGAGCGATCGGAGGGCCGGATGGCGTCGAAGACCGCGGGGGGGCGGCGACGGGTCAGGCCCGAGGCCGAGGGAGAGGCGGCGGGCACGGTCTGCGACCGGGCGCGCCGGGCCCGGAAGCCTACCGTGCCCGGCACGTGCGCCAATCCCGCCGTCAGGCCCGGTCGTCGTCGCTCGGCGTCATCGACTCCGCGAACTTCAGCAGCTCGATGGGGACGGGGAACACCAGCGTCGAGTTCTTCTCCGCGGTGATGTCGGACAGCGTCTGCAGCAGCCGCAGCTGCATCGCCCCGGCCTCGGTCGCCATCGTCTGGGCGGCGTCCGACAGACGCTGGGCGGCCTCGAACTCGCCCTCGGCGTGGATGACCTTCGCGCGGCGGTCACGCTCGGCCTCGGCCTGTCGGGCCATCGCGCGGCGCATCGCCTCGGGCAGCTCGACGTCCTTGACCTCCACGAGGGTCACCTTGACCCCCCACGGGTTGGTGAGATCGTCGATGATGGTCTGCAGCCGGTCGTTGATCTCGTCGCGGTTGACCAGGATCTCGTCGAGCTCCACCTGGCCGAGGATCGAGCGCAGGGTGGTCTGGGCCACCTGCGAGGTCCCGTACAGGTAGTTCTGGATGTTGATCACGGCGTTGACCGGGTCGGTGACGTTGAAGTACGTCACGGCGTTGACCCGGATCGTGACGTTGTCCTTGGTGATCACGTCCTGCGGTGGGATGTCCATCGTCACGGTCTGCAGGTTGACCTTCACCATCTTGTCGATGACGGGGACGATGAAGAACAGGCCGGGGCCCTTCGCCCCGATGACGCGACCGAGCCGGAAGATCACCCCCCGCTCGTACTCGTCGACGATGCGGATGGCCGAGATGACGATGACCAGGATGACCGCGAGTGCGATCAACAGGCCGATGACGGGTGCGTCCACGCCTCACTCCTCGTTCGCGGGGATCGCCGACCCCTCCGGGGCGACGATCAGATCCAGGTTGTCGCGGTCGACCACCACGTAGCGCTCCCCGTCCCGCAGCACCACGTCGTCGGCGCTGGGGCGCAGGCGCCACCAAGTCCCGTCGATCTGGCCCCGGGGCCGGCCCTCGGCGGCCCGCTCGACGACCACGGAGCGGCCGAGGGTGTAGTCCGAGGCCACGCGGCTGCGCCCCTGGTGTGCGCGTGCGACGAGTCGACCGGCGGCCACGGAGAGCAGGAAGGCCACGATGGCGGTGGGCACGATCACCCACCAGTCCATCGCCAGTCCCGTCGGGGCCTGGAAGAGGAAGACGCCGCCGAGCAGCAGCGCGAGCGTCCCGCCGGCGGCGCCGACGCCGACGCCCGGCATGAACAGCTCTGCGATGAACATCGCAGCCGCCAGCAGCAGCAGCGCGACCCCCGCCCAGGCGACCGGCAGCACCGCCAGGGAGAACATCAGCAGCACCAGGCAGATCGCGCCCACGATGCCGCCCAGCCCCATCCCGGGGTTGGCGATCTCGTAGAGGATGCCCAGCGTGCCCAGGGTCATGAAGATGAACGCCAGGTTGGGGTTGGCCAGCAGCTGCAGGATCGCCCGCGTGCCGGACAGGTCCCGCTCCACGATCGAGGCGCCGGCGGTGGCCAGCTCCACGCTCGAGCCGCGGATCTCCACCTCGGTGCCGTCGATCTCGTCGAGGAGCCCGGTCAGCGAGGTCGCCTCGAGGTCGACCGCGCCCTCCTCGACGGCGACGGCAGCCGTGATGGAGCGGCCGTCGCGGACGGAGTCCGCCGCGAACTGCTGGTCGCGGCCCCGCTCCTCGGCGATCGCCTCGGCGAAGGCGACCGTGTTGTTCACGATCTTGTCGCCGACCTCCTCGCCCTCGAGGCCCACGGGCGTCGCCGCGCCGATGGTGGTCGCCGGCGCCATGGCGGCGACGTGGGCCGCATAGGTGATGAAGGTCCCGGCCGACCCGGCGTCGGCGCCCTGGGGCGACACGTAGACCACGACCGGCACCGGGGCGTCGAGGAAGCCCTGCACGATCGCCCGGGTGGGGTCCAGCCCGCCGCCCGGGGTGTCGAGGAGCACCACCAGCGCCTCATGGTCCTCGGCCGCCGCGTCCTCCAGCAGATCGGCGAGATGGTCGGCGATCACCGGGGTGATGGGGCCGTCCACCCGGGTCGTCAGCACGCTGGGGGCACCGTCGGTGGTCTGGGCGAGCGCCGTGTCGGGCGCGTGGGCGATGCCTGCGGCGGCGAAGGCCAGGACCCCTGCCACGAGCACGGCGAGCACCGCAGCCGCGCGCAGTCGGTGCGCCGAGGCGGCGTGCGCACCGGCGCTGTCCCTGGCGAGACCTGGCTGCTCCACGTGCTCCCCGTGTCGCGTGGTCGGCGGGTCGAGCCCGGCCTGCTCCCCGGCCGCTTGCGGCGTCGTGGTCCGTGCCGGCGCCCGCCGCTGGACCGCGCCCGCTGGAGTCGTCCGAGC
Source organism: Nitriliruptoraceae bacterium (assembly GCA_007123425.1). GTDB lineage: Bacteria > Actinomycetota > Nitriliruptoria > Nitriliruptorales > Nitriliruptoraceae > SKLC01. Next base: position 1,010 of record SKLC01000062.1, on the reverse strand, counting down.
CGTCCCACTCCCTACCTGCAGCCTAGCGATGTGTCCTCACCGGTGGTCGGAGCAGGGAGGTGGGCCGGCACACTCCTCGTCGCGGGCGGTGGCAGACTGCGGGCCCCTTCGACGTCGAAAGGTCCAGCGCGATGATCGTCGCCTTCTCCGTGAGCCCCATGGGCGGCAGCGACTCCGTGGGCGAGTCCGTGGCCGAGTGCGTGCGCATCGTGCGGGACTCGGGCCTGCCCCACGAGACCAACGCGATGTTCACCAACGTCGAGGGCGACTGGGACGAGGTGATGGAGGTCGTGCGCGCGTGCATCGAGCGCGCCTCGCAGGACGCGCCGCGCGTGAGCGTCACGATGAAGATCGATCACCGGCCGGGCAGGACGGGCCAGCTCGAGGAGAAGGTCGCCACGGTCCGGCGGCACCTGGACGACGGCTAGGGGCCCGCCGCAGGGGATGGAGGCCGTTCGGACAGGGCGGGCGGGTGGCGAAGCCGTGGTGCGTCCGCCACGCTCCGCAACGCCACCTCTGCGGCGGGCTCTCGCCTGCCGCGCTTCCACTGCCCGGCTCCCGACGGCCCGGCACCTTCTCCGGCGGCGATGTCTGCTGCCGTTCTCCCGCAACGCTGCCTTTAGGAGGCATCATGCCGTCTCGTCGTCACGTGCGCGTCGACGTCCTTCGTCGACGCTCGGTTCAGCGGCTGATCGCCGCCGGAGCCGTCGTCAGCATGGCCAGTGCCCTGGCCACCATCGAGGCGCTGGCCCTCGAGGTCTCCGACGACGACCGCGACAGCCGCACCGTGCGCATCGCGTCGGAGGACGAGATCGAGCTCGCTGCCGGCGACCGCGATGCCGGCCTCGACGGGCAGCTCGGAGAAGCGCTCGACGCCCGGTACGTCCTGCTGCGGGCGGTCGCCGACCGGGACGAGGCGGTCCTCGAGGCGGCGCGCATGGAGGAGGCCGAGGCGGAGCGCCAGGCTGAGGCGGAGCGCCAGGCCGAGGCGGAGCGCCAGGCGGAGGCGG
>SKLC01000185.1 GCA_007123425.1 Nitriliruptoraceae bacterium | reverse complement strand
TACCGGGGCCTGCAGCCGGGCGACGGCACGGTGCGGGTCGGGGCTGCCGAGCCGCTGCCCGCCCTGGCCGTGCGCCTGGCCGACCACGGCTACGCCGGCTTCGCCTGGGCCGTGGCCGTCCCGGGCACGATCGGCGGGGCGGTGCGGATGAACGCCGGGGCCCACGGCTCCCAGATGGCCGATCATCTCGTGGAGGTCGACGTCGTGCGGCTGGCCACCGGCGTGCGCGAGACCTGGCCGGTCGACCTGCTGGGGCTGCGCTACCGGCACAGCGAGCTGCCCTCCGACGCGGTCGTGGTCGCGGCCACCCTCCGCCTGCCCACCGGGGACGCGGAGGAGATCCGCGCCGAGATCCGTGAGATCCGGGCGTGGCGTCGCGCGCACCAGCCCAGCAACGAGCCCACGTGCGGCTCGGTGTTCACCAACCCCGAGGGCGACTCGGCGGGCCGGCTCGTCGACGCCTGCGGGGCAAAGGGCCTCGCGGTCGGGGGCGCACAGGTCTCGCAGCGGCATGCCAACTTCATCGTGACCACGTCGGGGGCCAGCGCGAGCGACGTGCGCGCCCTCATCGATCTGGTCGCCGACCGGGTGGAGGAGCGCTTCGGGGTGCGGCTGCGCCCCGAGGTCGTGATGATGGGCGACTTCACCGCCGGCGGGTGAGGGTGGACGGGGCCGTGGCGTGATCGACGAGAAGATCGCCGAGCGGCGGCGCGCGGTGCGTGAGGACCGTCGCCGCGGCCGACTGCGTCGCACCGTGACGGTGGTGGTGCTGCTCGCGTTGCTCGGTGCTCTGGTGGCGGTGGAGCGCAGCGCGTTGGTGGGCCTCGAGGAGGTGCAGGTCGCCGGTGCGCAGCGCCTGGCCGACGACGAGGTGCGCGAGGCCACCGGGCTGGAGCTGGGCACCTCGACGCTGCGCCTGCGACTGGGCAGGGTCGAGGAGCGGGTGGCCGCGCTGCCGGCCGTGCGCGAGGCCTCGGCTCGGCGCGTGGATCCGCTCACCGTGCTGGTCGAGGTGGCCGAGCGCGAGCCCAGCCTCGTGGCCGTCGGTAGCGGCAGCAGCGTGCTGGTGGACCGGGAGGGCATCGTGCTCGATGCGGGCGAGCAGGACGGGCTGCCGGTGGTGCGCCTCGACGACGAGCCGCCCGAGGTGGGGGCGTCGGTCACCGACCACGCGGCGCTGGGCAACGCGGTGCGGGCCTGGCGGGGGCTGACGGGGCCGCTGCGCAGTCGGGTGGTGCGCTACGACGCCGGCGGGGCGGACGAGCTCGTGCTGCGCCTCGAGGACGGCATCGACGTGCGCTTCGGACGCGCCCACCGGGTCGATGAGAAGGCCCGCGCCCTGGGCGTGATCCTCGAGGACGTGGGCGAGGCCGACATCAGCGAGATCGACGTGCGCGCGCCGGCCGCTCCCGTGGTGGTGCCCTAGGCGGCTCGTGCGAGGGCGCGGCGCTCGTCGCCGAGGCCGGGCAGCGGCTCGGCGGCCCCTCGGAGCGGGTGCGCAACCCGCGGCACCGCCGTACGGACGGGGCCGGGACGGCCAGGGGACGGGGGTGGGTGCTTGACCCGGGAGGAGCGCACGGTCTAGCGTCACGCGCCACCAGAGGTTGACATAAGTATAACCCTCTACTTGAGGTCGAGGCAAGTCGACCCCGAGCGGCAGCATCCCAACCCAGTCCACCGAGCACCATCAGCAGCGAGTCATCGGCGGGTGAGGCCGGTCGACCGCCGCCCGCGCAGCCCGGCCTGCGGCGGCGAGGCGACCGGTGACCACGGCAGCGTGGAGCGCCCGGTCGCACGCGCGAGGAGGAGCCCATGGCGGCCAACCCGACCAACTACCTGGCAGTGATCAAGGTCGTGGGGATCGGCGGAGGCGGCGTCAACGCCGTCAACCGCATGATCGACGCGGGCCTGCGCGGCGTCGAGTTCATCGCGATCAACACCGACGCCCAGGCGCTGCTGATGTCCGACGCGGACGTCAAGCTCGACATCGGCCGCGACCTCACCCGCGGGCTGGGCGCCGGCTCCGACCCCGAGATCGGGGCCCAGGCCGCCCAGGACCACCGTGACGAGATCGTCGAGGTGCTCAAGGGCGCCGACATGGTCTTCGTCACCGCCGGCGAGGGCGGTGGCACCGGGACCGGCGGCGCGCCCGTGGTCGCCCAGGTGGCCAAGGAGCTCGGCGCGCTGACGATCGGCGTGGTGACCCGTCCGTTCACCTTCGAGGGGCGGCGCCGCTCGGTGCAGGCCGAGCAGGGCATCGCCGAGCTCAAGGAGGAGGTGGACACCCTCATCATCATCCCCAACGACCGGCTGCTGCACATCGCCGACGGCGACACCTCCGTGGTCCAGGCCTTCCAGCTCGCCGACGACGTGCTCCTGCAGGGGGTGCAGGGCATCACCGACCTCATCACGACCCCGGGGCTGATCAACCTCGACTTCGCCGACGTGCGGACCGTGATGAAGGACGCCGGCAGCGCCCTGATGGGCATCGGCAAGGCGCGCGGGGACTCGCGGTCGATGGAGGCCGCCAAGCTCGCGATCAGCTCGCCGCTGCTCGAGGCCTCGATCGACGGTGCCCGGGGCGTGCTGCTCATGCTCGCCGGTGGCAGCGACCTCGGGCTGTTCGAGGTCAACGAGGCCGCCGACGTCATCACCTCCGCCGCCGACGCCGAGGCCAACATCATCTTCGGCGCGGTCATCGACGACTCGCTGGGCGACGAGGTCAAGGTCACCGTGATCGCCGCGGGCTTCGACAAGTTCGGCAACCCCGTCGAGCAGCAGGGCGCATTCGTGTCCAAGTCCGACGCCCCCGAGCCCGAGATCGTCGACGGCCCCCGCGCGGTGCCCGACCGGCCGCTCATCGAGGAGGACGACGACGAGGACGACGTGTTCGCCGCCGACACCCGCGAGCGCCCGCGCCCGCGGCCCATCGACGAGCCCGAGGACGGGGACGACGACATCGACGTGCCCTCCTTCCTGCGCTGACGATCCCGTGACCATCCATCTCCTCGCCGCCGACCTGGGCCCGGGCGTCGTGGCCGGCTTCACCGGGCGCGACACCGACCGCGCGGACCCGCCCGTGGGCGCGCGCGGCAACCTCTCGCACCGCCGGCCCCACCGGCCGGGCGACCTGGTGGCGGCACGACGCGAGGTCGCCGAGCGCGTGGGCGTGCCCCTC
>SKLC01000024.1 GCA_007123425.1 Nitriliruptoraceae bacterium | reverse complement strand
TGCGCAACGGGGCGTCGTCGCCCACCTCGGGCAGCTCGCCGGCGGGATCCATCAGCTCGCCGGCGGTCCTTGCGGCGCGCTCGGCGGGTGGCAGCCCGCGCACGCGCGAGGCCGGCAGCACCCCCACGAGCCGGCCCTGGGCGACGACGGGCAGGAGGTGCTCGCGCCCCGCGGCGTCGACGAGGTCGAGGGGCCGGTCGTGCTCGACCCCCGCCTGGTCCCCCGTCAGCAGCGCCGCGACGGGCCGGTGCTCGAGCAGGTGCTCCATCTCGCCCTGGGCGAGCTCCGAGCGGGCGGCCCGGAAGATGAAGGCCCCGACCATCATCAGCACGATGCCGAGCACGGGGGAGTCGGCCAGACGCGCGAGCGCGGTGCCGGGCTCGGGCGCGGGCAGCAGCCCCAGGCCCACGACGAGCATCCACACGCCGAGCCCGGCCAGCAGCACGGCCAGGGCCTGGCCCGTGCGACCAGTGATGCGCACGGCCCGGTAGCGGTCGTCGAGCAGCCACCACAGCCCGGCGCGCAGCACCCGGCCGCCGTCCAGCGGCGTGCCCGGTACGAGGTTGAACGCGGCGAGGAAGAGGTTGAGCCAGGCCAGCAGGCCGGCGACGTCGCCCACCGGCCGGGCCAGCGCCCCGCCGAGCGAGGGGGCGAGCGTGGCCAGCAGCCCGAAGGCGGCGGCGCACACCAGGCTGGCGTAGGGCCCGACCGCCGAGATCGCGAACTCGTCGCGGGGGCCGCGCGAGTCGGCGCGCATCTCGGTCATGCCGCCGAAGAAGAACAGCGTGATCCCACGGACCCGGATGTCGCGGTAGCGGGCCTCGAGCCCGTGCGCGAGCTCGTGGGCCAGCACGGAGGCGAGGAACAGCAGGGTGGCGGCCAGCGCCATGAGCACCGTGGTCACGGTGCCGTGGCGCGGCAGGAAGCTCGCCCCGAAGACCCAGGCGATCAGCACGGCGAACACCAGCAGCGAGGCGTCGAGCCGGATGTCGATGCCGGCGAGCCGGGTCAGGCGCACGGAGCGGGCAAGCATGCGCGCAACGGTATCCGGCGCGACCCCCGGTGGCCGCGTGCACGTAGCGCCGGCCGACGCCGCCCGGGCGTAGCGGTGGCGCACCGCCGCTGCCAGCGTGCGCTGAGGACGATGTGCGTGGGCCGTTTCGATGGTGCACGTCCGGCCGGTCGAAATCCCACCCCACCGCGCGCGGTCGGGATTAGTGTCGAGGGCATGAGCCTCGATGACACCACCATCCGTGACCTGATCGACTTCACCGACGAGCACGGGGTGCTCTCCATCTATGCGGGACACACCCCGGCGCAGGCGGCCGATCCCCAGCCGACGGCCCCGATCGAGATCCGCAATCAGATCAAGGCGCTCAAGGCCGACCTCGCCGAGGGCGACGGCCAGACGGCCAAGGCCGTCGAGGCCCGCCTCGACGAGCTCGCGCCCGACATCGACGCGCTGCTCGACCCCAAGGCCCACGGCCGGGGGCGGGCCCTGTTCGTCGGCGTCGACAGCGGGCGCCTGCAGCGGGTCGCGCTGCAGATCCCGTTCCAGGAGCGGGTCATCCACCATGAGCGCGCGTTCGTGCGGCCGCTGGTGGCCGCGCACGACGAGGGTCGCGCCGCCGGCATCGTCGTGGTCTCCCGCCACGGTGCCCGCACCCTGCGGTGGGCCGTGGGCGAGGTGACCGAGCTCGAGACCTACGAGTTCAGCCCCAGCGGCGACCTCTCGCGGCAGAAGTCGGGCCCCACCCCGGCTCAGCCCCAGCACCCCGGCCACGGCACCTCCCACAAGGAGCGCTTCGAGGAGCGCGTCGACGAGCAGCGCCACCGCTTCCTGCGGCAGGTCGCCGACGAGGTGCACCAGCGGGTCAAGGAGCACGGCTGGGACCGCCTGGTCCTCTCTGCGCCCCCAAAGATGCGCGACGAGATGGGCGACCTCCTCAAGGAGGACGGCTACCGCCTGTTGGTCGCCGAGCAGGCGTGGGAGGAGGCCGCGCCCCACGAGATCGCCGACGCGGCCTGGCCGCTTCTGCGCTCGGTCCACCTCGACCGCGAGCGGGAGCTGACCGAGCACGCCATCGAGCGGGCCCTGGGCGGCAACGCCGGCGCGGTGGGGATGCGCAACGTCACGCGCGCGCTGAACGAGGCCCGCGTCTCGCACCTGCTCTACCGCGCCGACCTCCAGGCCGAGGGCGTGGTCTCGCAGGAGGGGACCATCCACCCCCGCGTGGAGGGGCCGGCCGCCGAGGCGGACCTGGAGTTCGCCCGTGAGCCGCTCTTCGTGGAGCGGATGGTCCAGCGCGCCGTGGCCACGGACGCCGAGGTCACGCCGGTGGATCCGGAGGTGGCCGGTCCGCTCGACGAGCACGACGGCGTGGCGGCGCTGCTGCGCTGGTGACCACCTGCCGCATCGAGCCCTTCAGGTGGGCTCCGGCGGCGTCCCGCGGCCATCCCCGGTCGCGGGAGGCCGTGACCCTCACTCGGGGCGCGACGTGACTACCTTCGGCAGCACGGCGGAGGAGGTGGCCGCGTGAGGGACCCCCAGGCACTGCGGGCGCAGGCGGACGAGATCCTCGAACTGCACGAGCGGGGTGAGCTCGACGCCGCGCTGGCCGCGTGCGACGCGCTGCTGACGGCCGCCGCCGGCGCCGACCTCGCCGACGAGGTGGTGCGCGAGTCGGTGTTCACCGCCCGCTTCGAGCGCGGCGTGCTGTTCACCGAGCGCGACGAGCTGGAGGCTGCGGCACGGGCCTACGCGGACGCGGCCGCGACGCCGACCGACCTCGATGATGCCGACCAGCGGCACGAGCTGGCGATGGCCCTGCTCAACCAGGGGATCTGCCTCGACACGCTGCAGCGCCCGCACGAGGCCCTCGAGGTCTACGACCGGCTCGTCGCCCGCCTCGGCGACGCCGACGACCCCGTCACCTCCGACCAGGTGGTGCGTGCCCGCGTCAACCGGGGCGCGGTCCTGCTGTCGCTCGGGCGGCTGGACGAGGCGCTGACGGTCGCGGCGGCGCTGGTGGACGAGCTCGATCCCGTCGATGTCCTGGCCGCCGAGCAGTGGGTCATGGCGGTGCGGCTGCAGGCCGCGGCGCTCGCGGAGCTCGGCCGCCCCGCCGACGCCGCCGCCGCGCTCGCCGGGGTCGAGCGGTGCAT
>SKLC01000111.1 GCA_007123425.1 Nitriliruptoraceae bacterium | reverse complement strand
TCGAGGTCGACATCCCGCTGCAGGCCTACTTCCGCATCAACAAGCAGAACATGGGCCAGTTCGAGCGGACCCTGATCATCGCCGAGCCGGGCAGCTACGTGCACTACGTCGAGGGCTGCACGGCGCCGATCTACTCCTCGGACTCGCTGCACTCGGCCGTGGTCGAGATCATCTGCAAGCCCACGAGCCGGGTGCGCTACACGACCATCCAGAACTGGTCGAACAACGTCTACAACCTGGTGACCAAGCGGGCCACCGCCGCCGAGAACGCCACCATGGAGTGGATCGACGGCAACATCGGCTCGAAGGTCACCATGAAGTACCCGGCCGTGTGGCTCACCGGGCAGGGTGCCAAGGGCGAGGTGCTCTCGGTCGCGTTCGCCGACACCGGCCAGCACCAGGACGCCGGGGCCAAGATGGTCCACGCGGCGCCCTACACGACCTCCAACATCCTGTCGAAGTCGATCTCCAAGGGCGAGGGCCGCACCTCCTACCGCGGCCTGGTCTCCATCGACGAGGGCGCCCACCACGCCCGCTCCGCGGTCAAGTGCGATGCGCTCATGCTCGACGAGTCCTCGCGCTCGGACACCTACCCCTACATGGAGATCGAGCAGGAGGACGCCACGATCGAGCACGAGGCCACGGTCTCCAAGCTCAGTGACGACCAGCTGTTCTACATGCAGTCCCGCGGCATCGACGAGGACGAGGCCACCGCGATGATCGTGCGCGGCTTCATCGAGCCGATCGCGCGCGAGCTGCCCATGGAGTACGCGGTGGAGCTCAACCGCCTCATCGAGATCGAGATGGAGGGCGCGGTCGGATGACAACCCCCTCCACCCTGACCCCTGACACGCTCGAGGGGCTGGCCGAGGACGCGCTCACCGACCGCTCCGAGCGGGCCGGGGAGCCGTCCTGGCTCCTCGAGCGCCGCCTCGAGGCCCACAAGCGCTTCCTCGACCAGGCGTGGCCGGACTCGTCCAAGGACGAGTTCTGGCGCTCCACGCCCTTCGACCGGCGCTTCGACGTCGGCGTGCCCGTCGTGGCCGGCGAGCCGGGCGAGGTCACCGCGCGCACCCTGCTGAGCGGGCTCGAGACGCCTGCGGCCTCGGTGACCATCGTCGACGGCGTGGTCACCGACGTGACCGTGCCCACCGAGGTCGCCGAGCGTGGCGTGGTGGTCAGCGACCTGGCCACGGCCGCCGGCGAGCACCCGGAGCTGGTCCGTGCCCACCTCGGCTCGCTGACCACCACCAACGCCGCGAGCAGCGGGGCGGACGAGGACCGCACGGTCACCGCCAACGACGCCGCGTGGACCGCCGGGGCGTTCATCCACGTGCCCGCCGACGTCGAGCTCGACGAGCCCATCGGCGTCCACGTCCACGTCACCCGGCCCGGTGCCCACCTGCCGCGGGTGCTGGTCGTGGTCGACCACCACGCGTCCGCCAAGCTCTACCTCGAGCACACCGGCGGCGCCGGCGAGACGGCCGCGCTGGTCGATGAGGTCCTCGAGGCCGTCGTGCACGACGGCGCGCGGCTCGACATGGCCTCGCTGCAGGAGTGGGACGCCGGCGTGGGCCATCTCTCGCTGCAGAAGGTCGCCGCGCACAAGGACGCCAGCATTCGCCACCTGTCGGTGACGATGGGCGGCGCCACCGTGCGGCTGCGCCCCGAGTGCGACCTGCTCGGGCCAGGTGCCGACGTGCGCCCGCTCGGCGTGTACTTCGCCGACGAGGGCCAGTGGTTCGACCTGCAGCCCTACGTGCGCCACTACGCGCCCAACGCCACCTCGGACGTGTTCTTCAAGGGCGCGCTGCAGGGCAAGAGCCGCACCGTGTTCCGCGGCAACATCTTCGTGGGCAAGGACGCGGCCGGCACCGTCACCGACGAGAACAACCGCAGCCTGATCCTGACCGACAAGGCGCGCGCCGACGCGACGCCGTTCCTCGAGATCGAGTGCGCCGACATCACCGCCGGCCACGGCTCGGCGACCGGCCAGATCGACGCGCGGCACCTGTTCTACCTCGAGGCACGCGGCATCCCGCGCGACCAGGCCCTGCGCCTGATCGTCTACGGGTTCTTCCGCGAGGTGCTGGCCCAGCTGGACCTGCCCGGCGTCGAGGACCGCGCCCTGGCCCACATCGAGGCCGAGGTGGAGTCGGCCGACCTCGAGGCGATCGAGGTCTCCGACGCGGCGATCAAGGCGGAGGAGCACGGGTGAGCATGCAGCCGGCCGCCAAGCTCAGCGAGCTCGAGCCCAACGAGCCCACGCGCGTCGAGGTCGACGGCGTGCCCGTCTGCCTCGTGCGCGTCGGCGACGACGTCAAGGCCGTCCACGACACCTGCTCGCACCAGCAGTGGTCACTGGCCGACGGCATGGTGTGGGGCAACGGGGTGGAGTGCTCCAAGCATGGCTCCACCTTCGACCTCGACACCGGCGCGCCCTCGTCGCTGCCCGCGAGCAAGCCCATCCCGACCTTCCCGGCGGAGGTCGACGGCGACGTCGTGCGCGTCGACGTCGGTGCGCCGACCAACGACGCGCCCTTCCCGGACCACGACTGACACCTCGGTCCCGATGCGCGCCGGGTGGCGCGCACGGGCGACGACCCGGACCGACCACCGACGCCGCGGCGCCGCCGCCGCGAGCGCGACACGACCACGAGAGTTGAGAACCATGGCTGACCTCGAGATCCACGACCTCAAGGTCGAGGCTGACGGCACGGAGCTGCTCCACGGCGTCGACCTCGAGCTCGACAAGGGCAAGACGCTGGCCCTGATGGGCCCCAACGGCTCCGGCAAGTCCACGCTCGCCTACGCCATCGCGGGCCACCCCGGCTACGAGATCACCGGGGGCACGATCACGGTCAAGGGCACCGACATCGGCGAGCTCACGCCCGACGAGCGCGCCCGCCTGGGCCTGTTCCTGGCGATGCAGTACCCGGTCGAGGTACCCGGCGTGTCGGTGACCAACTTCCTGCGCACCGCGGTCAACGCCGTGACCGGCGAGGAGATCCCCGTCCGCGAGTTCATGCAGCGGCTGCGGGCCGAGATGGCCGAGCTCGACGTCGACCAGTCCTTCCTGCAGCGCTCGCTGAACGAGGGCTTCTCCGGCGGTGAGAAGAAGCGCTTCGAGATCCTGCAGATGGCGATGCTCAAGCCCGAGATCGCGGTGCTCGACGAGACCGACTCCGGCCT
>SKLC01000366.1 GCA_007123425.1 Nitriliruptoraceae bacterium | reverse complement strand
CGCCTCGACGGCGACGCGGTGCGCCTGCAGCTCGACGAGCCGGTGCACGGCCTGGCGGTGGGCCAGTCCGCGGTGGTCTACGACGCGACGGACCGGGTGTGCCTCGGGGGCGGCCGCGTGGTCCGCGCCGAGCGCCCGGCCCGCCTGCCCGTTGCCGGTTGACCCGCGAGGCGACGTCGTGGGCTCACGCGCTCACGGCGAGCCACACCGCGGCCCAGTGCAGGGCGACGGCCACCAGGGTCAGGGCGTGGAAGACCTCGTGGTAGCCGAAGGTGGCCGGCGCCGGGTCGGGCCGGCGGCGGGCGTAGACGACCGCGCCCAGCGTGTAGGCGATGCCGCCGGCGAGCACGAGGAGGGCCATCGCGACGGACGCGCCCACCAGGGCCGGCACCAACAGGATCCCGACCCAGCCCAGCGCCACGTAGGGGGCCGCCCGCGCCCACGGCCGCGCATTCAGGAAGACGTTGCGCACGACGATGCCGGCGGCGGCGCCCGACCACACCACGACGAGCAGCGTGAGCTCCATCCATCCCGCCAGCGTGGCCAGCACGATGGGGGTGTAGGTGCCGGCGACCCCGAGGAAGATCGCGGAGTGGTCGGCGCGGCGCAGGACCCGCTTGGTGGCGGGCGGCCAGTCGGGCACGTGGTAGATGGCGCTCGTCGCGAGCATCGCCGTGATGCCGACGAGGTAGACGAACACCCCCACGCGCAGGACGGGACCGGCGGCGGCCTGCCACAGCAGGGGGCCGGTGGCGGCCACCACCGCGGCGCCCACGAGATGGAGTCGTCCCCGCAGTCGGGGCCGGACGGGGACCGCTGCGGGGGGCGCGGACGGGGCGGTGGGTGGCAAGGCGGCCTCCAGGCGGGCATCGAACCTACGGTTACGTAACCTACGGTAACGTAGGTTCGTGGTCCCTGTGCGGGTCCGGAGGTTCGACCCGGCCGGTGAGGTGCTCCTCCGGCCACCGTGCGCCTCGTGGTCCGCGACGGTCGCAGTAGCCTTCGCCCTCCGAAGCCCACGACGTTGCAGGCGAGCACCGTGGCCGACGTCCCCACCGACCTCGCGAGCGCGCGAGCGCGTCACGACGAGCTCACGCGCACGATCCGCGACGCCCGCTACCGTTACTACGTGCTCTCCGATCCGCCGATGCCGGATGCGGAGTTCGACGCGCTCTTCGAGCAGCTGCTCGAGCTGGAGGCGGCCCACCCGCAGCTGGTGAGTGCCACCTCGCCCTCGCAGCAGGTCGGCGCGCCGCCCAGCGGCGCCTTCGCGCCGTTCACGCACCCGCAGCCGATGATGTCGCTGGACAACGCCTTCTCCCGCGAGGAGCTCGAGGGATGGGCGCAACGGGTCGAGCGGGGCCTCGCCGAGCCCGACCGCGAGGTCGCCTACGTCTGCGAGCTCAAGATCGACGGGGTGGCGATCAACCTCGTCTACCGCGACGGGCGGCTGGAGACCGCCGCGACCCGCGGGGACGGGACCGTCGGCGAGGACGTCACGGCCCAGGTGCTCACGATCGACGACATCCCCTACCGGCTCACGCTCGACGACCCGCCCGAGCTGCTGGAGATCCGCGGCGAGGTGTACTACCCGCTCGAGGCCTTCGAGGCGATGAACGCCGAGCGCATCGAGCGCGGCGAGGAGGCGTTCATGAACCCGCGCAACGCCGCCTCGGGCGCCCTGCGGCAGAAGGACCCCGAGATCACCCGCACCCGTCCGCTGTCGGTGTGGTGCCACGGGACCGGCACCGTCGAGGGGCAGGCCTTCGAGCGCCACTCGCAGGCGCTGGACTACCTCGCCGCGGCCGGCCTGCCGACGCCGCTGGAGACCACGGTCCTCGACGACATCGGCGCCGTGTGGGACTTCATCGAGACCTGGACGTCCCGCCGTCACGACGTCGCCTACGAGATCGACGGCGTGGTGATCAAGGTCGACCGCCTCGACCAGCGCGAGCGGCTGGGCTTCACCTCGCGGGCCCCACGCTGGGCGATCGCCTACAAGATGCCGCCGGTCGAGCAGGAGACGACCCTGCGGCGCATCGAGATCAACGTCGGGCGCACCGGCCGCGTGACCCCCTATGCGGTCCTCGAGCCGGTGGTCGTCGCCGGCGTGCAGGTCACCCACGCGACCCTGCACAACGAGATCCAGGTGCGTGCCAAGGACGTGCGCGAGGGCGATGCCGTGATGGTACGCCGCGCCGGCGACGTCATCCCCGAGGTCGTGGGGCCGGTGCGATCCAAGCGGCCCGCGGGCACCGAGCCCTGGGCGATGCCCGCCGACTGTCCCTCCTGCGGACAGCCGCTGGTGCGCCCTGAGGACGAGGCCCACCACTTCTGCGAGAACGTCGACTGCCCCAACCGGCTGCTCGAGTCGCTGTCGCACCTGGCCTCGCGCACGGCGCTCGACATCGAGGGGCTGGGCGAGCAGACCGTCGAGCTGCTGGTCTCCGAGGGCCTGGTGGGTGACCTCGCCGACGTGTTCCGCCTGCACGAGCACCGCGACGAGCTGCTGGCTCTGGAGAAGTGGGGCGAGAAGCGCGTCGACAACCTGCTCGCGGGCATCGAGGAGGGCCGCCGCCGGCCGCTGGACCGGGTGCTGGTGGCGCTCAACATCCGCCACCTCGGCCCGACCTACGCCAAGACCCTGGCGCGCGCCATGGGCAGCATCGAGGCGATCCGCTCGGCATCGCCCGAGCAGCTGGAGGCCATCGACGGGATCGGGCCGGTGATCGCCCGCTCGATCCACGCCTGGTTCGACACGCCGCGCAACGCCGAGCTCGTCGACGACCTCCTGGCGCTGGGCGTGACCAGCGAGGCCGAGGTGGGAGCGTCCCCGGCGGGCGCGCTGCCGCTGGAGGGCTGGCGGGTGGTGGTCACCGGCACGCTGGAGGGCTTCACCCGCGAGGAGGCCAAGGAGGCCCTCGAGGAGCGGGGCGCGAAGGTGACCGGCAGCGTCTCGGGCAGCACGTCGGCGGTCGTGGTGGGGGCCTCGCCGGGCTCCAAGCGGGACAAGGCCGAGGAGCTGGGCGTGCCGATCCTCGACGAGGCCGGCCTCGAGCACCTGCTCGCCCGGAGCGAGCTGCCCACGTAGTGCCGTCCGGCGACGCGCCCCGGTTCGATCCGGGCACCTACCCCGGCCCGCGCCCGGCCGGCCCGGTGCTGGTGCGGCCGGGCGAGGTCACCGGCCTGGAGCCGG
>SKLC01000073.1 GCA_007123425.1 Nitriliruptoraceae bacterium | reverse complement strand
CGACTCCAGGCCCGCCAGGGGCCCTGCGTGCGGCCGCGCGTCGGCCACGACGCGCACGCGGTCGACCCGGACGGGCAGGGTCTCCCGGTCGGCGGACACGACCACCTCGCTGCAGATCGGGCGGAGCGCGTCGACCGCCGCGACCAGCAGCGGCCGGCCGTCGACAGCCACCTCCCGCTTGTCGGTCCCGCCCATGCGGCGGCTGGCACCGCCCGCCAGGACGAGCCCGGACGCAGGTGGGGCGCTCGGCTCGCTGTTGACCGGGTCTGCCATCACCACCGCCGGGGTCGAGACGCCGAGCCTACGGACGCGGCCAACCTCGTGGCGGCTCCCGTGGTGGACGGACGACCCTGCTGTCGTGCCCGGCCCGGCTGGCATCCTCGGCGGCGCCGTGGCCACCCGGCCCGTGCCCCGGCGCCGGATCCCGGCCGGCCGACGACCCGTGGAGGAGCGACGATGGAGCCCCAGCCCTGGCTCGAGGAGCTGCGCGCCGAGCTGCCCTCGACCGCACCCGAGGCCAGCACCGAGGAGATCGATGCCCTGCTCGACCTCGCGCGCGTCGCCGCCCACACCAGCGAGCGGTGGACCGCGCCGATCTCGACGTTCATGGTGGGCGTGGCGCTGGCCGATCTCGCCCCGGACGACCGCGCCGCACGCATCCGCGAGATGACCGGGCGGCTCGACAGCGAGGTCCCCGACGCCCCCGGCGAGCCCCCCAGCCGCGAATGAGGGCGCGGGCGCGCCAGTAGGCTCGAGCGCCATGAGCGACGACACCGCCGGCGGCCACGCGCCCGACATCCGTCCCTACCTCGAGATCCGCACCGCCAGCCCGTCGAGCTGGGCGCCCGACGGCTCTGCGCTGCTGATCTCCTCCGACCTGCCGGGCACCTCGCAGGTCCATCGGCTCGACCTGCCCGTCGAGCTGCCCGTGCCCGTCGAGCGGCTCGTACCGCTCACCCGCTTCGAGGAGCCGGTGGGCGCGGGCTACCTGCCCGTCGACCCGCAGGGCAGCGACGCCCACCGGCTGCTGCTGGCCACCGATCGGGGCGGCAACGAGCGCCACCAGCTGTTCACCATGCCCGCCGAGGTGGATCAGCCGCGCGCCGGGCCCGACGAGCTCGAGCCGCTGGTCGTCGACGACGAGCACATCCACCGTCCCGGGGGCGTGTCCCGCGACGGCCGGCGCCTGACGTACGCCACCAACCGCGCCAACGGCGTCGACTTCGACACCTGGGTGCGGGAGCTGCCCACGGGAGCGGAACGGCGCGTGTGGGCGCCGGGGGCCTGGACCTCGGGCGGGGGGTTCTCGCCCGACGGCCGCTACCTCGCCGTCAGCGAGCTGACCACCCGTGCCGGCGACAACCGCGTGCACCTGCTCGACCTCGAGCAACACGGCGACGAGCCCGCCGACCACGACTCGCCGGCCGCGGTCGAGCTGGCGCCCCACGAGGATGCCGCCAGCGTCGGCACGCCCTCGTGGCTGCCCGACGGCTCGGCGTTCTTCTTCGCCACCGACGTGGGCCGGGAGTTCGTCGGCATCGCCCGCGGCACCCCCGACGGCGCGTGGGAGTACGTGATCGAGCCGGGCTGGGACTCGGGCTGCGCGGTGGACTGGGAGGGTCGGCACCTGCTGGTGGTGACCAACGACGACGGCCGCACCCGCGCCACGCTCCACGACCCCGGCTCCCTCGAGGTCACCGCCGAGGTGCCGCTGCCCGAGGACCACGGCGTCGCCGGCGGCTGGAGCTTCTCCAAGGACGGCCGCTTCCTGGCCTTCGCGTTCAGCTCGTCGCGCCACCCGGGGGACGCGTGGCGCTTCGACACCGACACGGGCGAGCTCGAGCGGCTGACGACGAGTCCCTGCGAGGTCGACGCCGACACCTTCGTCGCGCCCGAGCTGATCCGCTACCGCTCCTTCGACGGCCTGCAGGTGCCCGCCTTCGTCTTCCGCCCCACCACGGGGACCGCGCCACACCCGGTCGTGGTGGTGATCCACGGCGGACCGGAGAGCCAGTGGCGGCCGTCGTTCTCGCCGCTGACGCAGTACCTCGTCGCCCAGGGCTTCGCGGTCGTCGCGCCCAACGTGCGCGGCTCCACGGGCTACGGGCGCAGCTACCAGCACCTCGACGACGTGGACAAGCGCCTGGACTCCGTGCGCGACCTGGCGGGGCTGCACGCCTGGCTGGGGGCCCAGGACGACCTCGACGAGTCCCGTGCTGCGCTGTACGGCGGCTCCTACGGCGGCTACATGGTGCTCATGGGCCTCACCCAGCAGCCGGAGCTGTGGGCCGCCGGCGTCGACATCGTCGGCATGAGCGATCTGGTGACGTTCCTGGAGAACACCGCGGCGTGGCGTCGCGCGTTCCGCGAGCGCGAGTACGGCTCTCTCGAGCACGACCGCGAGCTGCTCCGCGAGCTCTCGCCGATCACCCACGTCGACCGGCTGGCCGCCCCGCTGTTCATCGTCCACGGCGCCAACGACCCCCGCGTGCCGCTCGGCGAGGCCGAGCAGATGCACGCGATCCTGGCCGAGCGGGGCGTGGCGAGCGAGCTGCTGGTCTACGAGGACGAGGGCCACGGCCTGGCGAAGCTGCCCAACCGCATCGACGCCTACCCGCGCATCGCCGCGTTCCTCCAGCAGGTCCTGGGTCGCTGACCACCTGGGCCCGCGTCGCCGGGCGGTCAGCCGATGACCAGGAAGGACGCGAACAGGAGCAGGGTGGCCAGCAGCGCCACCCAGCGGGCGAAGCCCAGCAGGTCGTCGGCCTGCACCAGCCGCAGCAGCACCCGCAGCGCCCAGTAGGCGGCGCCTGCGGCGACCACCGCCCCCACCGTCATCTCGAGACCGCCGAAGGGCGCGGTGGCGACGGTCTCCTGGCCCATGCGCCGGTACTGCGCGACCGCGGCGCCGGCCAGCATCGGGATGGCCAGCAGCAGCGACAGGCGGGTCGCCCCGGACCGCGACATGCCCCGACCCATCCCGGCCGCGATGGTCACGGCCGTGCGCGACAGCCCCGGGATGACGGCCAGGGCCTGCAGCAGCCCCACCGCGCCGGCGTCGAGCGAGGTGGTGGTGCCCTCGTGCCGGCCGCCGTCCTCGCGCCGCTCGGAGCGGGAGAGCTCCCTCGGTCGACGGCCGAGCTCCCGGGCGCGGCGGCGGCGGTGGGCCCACTCCCCGGCGAGCAGGGCCAGGGCGG
>SKLC01000451.1 GCA_007123425.1 Nitriliruptoraceae bacterium | reverse complement strand
CGCGGGCGAGGACGCGAGCACCGCTGCCGAGGGCCCCGGCCAGGCCGTCCCCGCCGCGCCCGACCCGTCCGACGAGGGGCCGGCCGCCACGAGCCTCGCCGCGCAGGTGGACGGGGGCTGGCGCGAGGTGCCGGGACAGATCCGCGAGCTCTTCCGCAGCCGGACGCTGCGCTTCCTCTACGCCGCCCTGGTCGTACTCTTCCTCGGCCTCAACGGGATCTTCTACTGGCTGCCCACCGCGTTCGTCCGCTCGTGGGGCGTGGGCACCTTCATCGGCGGGTCGCTGACCGCGCTGATCATCATCGTGGGGGTGATCACCGGGACCGTGATCGGGTCGATGATCGGCCGGCGCTACCACGGCGTGGTCCCGGGTATCCGCGTGACGGCGGGGGGCGTGGGCTTCGCGCTCGGCGGCGTGCTGATGGGCGTGGCGTTCCTGAGCCCGACCATGGGCCTGCAGGTGGGCCTGCTGGTGCTGGCCGCCGCCTCGATGTCGATCGCGATCCCGAACCACTTCGCCGCGGCGGCCGACTGCATCAGCCACCGCAGCCGAGGGCTCGGCTTCACGATGGTGCAGGTCGGCACGGCCGCCGGCTCCTCGTTCGGCCCGCTGATCGTGGGCGCGGTCTCGGACCGCACCGGCTCGCTGCAGCTGTCCTTCTACGCGCTGGTCGTGCCGATCGTGCTGGCCGGCATCGTCGTGCTGGGCGGTAGCAGGAGCTACGAGGACGACGCCGCCAAGGTGCTCGAGGACGCAGCCTCGGGGCGCTGAGCGCCCCGCGTCACCTCCCAGGCGTCGTGACGGCCGACACGGCACGTCGCCGGGCACGGCCCCCGCAGCCTTCGCCACGAGCGGGGCCGCGGGGCGGCGATGCCGCGCGGCTGGCATTCGACATTCATCGGTGTCACACTGTCTCGACGATACGTCGAAGGGAGAGCGCCACGATGAGCGTGACCGAGATCACCACCGCACGGGAGGGCTTCGGCTCCATCCGCCAGGGCGGCCTGCACTGGGACAGCCTGCCGATGCGCCTGTTCGCCGGCGGCAACAGGAAGTTCTGGAACCCGGCCGAGATCGACTTCTCGCAGGACGCACGCGACTACGCGGAGATGGAGGGGCCGCTGCAGAAGCTGACCCAGATCCTCGCGACCCTGTTCATCGCCGGCGAGGAGGCGGTCACCGAGGACATCCAGCCGTTCATGAAGGCCATGGCCGCCGAGGGCCGGCTCGAGGACGAGATGTATCTCACCCAGTTCGCCTTCGAGGAGGCCAAGCACACCCAGGCCTTCCGCCTGTGGCTCGACGCGGTGGGGGTCGACAACGACCTGCACGAGCTGATCGAGGGCTGCGAGGGCTACCGCCGGATCTTCTACGAGGAGCTGCCGTCCGCACTGCGGCGCCTCGAGCACGACCACTCCCCCGAGGCCCAGGTGCGCGCCTCGGTGGTCTACAACCACATCGTCGAGGGCACCCTGGCGCTGACCGGCTACTACGCCTGGAACCGCATCTGCGAGCGCCGCGGCATCTTCCCCGGCATGCGCGAGCTGATCTACCACATCGGCGCCGACGAGCGTCGCCACATGGCCTGGGGCACCTTCACCTGCCGTCGCCACGTCGCCGCGGACCCGGGGATGTGGGACCTCGTGCAGCAGACGATGGACGAGCTCACCCCGCACGCCCTCGACGTGACCTACTACCCCTTCAGCCAGATCGATGTCAGCGAGCTCGACCTCGAGGCGCTCCAGGAGGAGGGCGAGGACCTCGACGAGCTCATCCACGAGTTCGCGAACTACGCCACGGACCGCATGGGGCGTCGCCTCAACGCCATCGAGACCGCCCTGCAGCTCTCCCCGCAGGACATCGAGGTCGACCGCCGGCCCGAGGAGCTCGAGGAGCAGTTCGCGCAGGAGGACCAGCAGGCCTTCGAGCAGCGGGTCGCCGCCGGCCAGGTCAACTGACCACGGCGTCGCGACGGCCGGGGCGGCGCGCGTCAACCCCGGCCGTTGCGGCGCGCGTCAGCCCCGGCCGTTGCCGCGTGCGTCGGCCTGACGATCCACGACCGGGTTGGTCAGCGCGCCGATCCCCTCGATCTCGACGCGCACCATCTGGCCGGCCCGCAGCGGCCCCACCCCTGCGGGGGTCCCGGTGAGCACCACGTCGCTGGGCAGCAGCGTCGTCACGTGCGAGATCTCCGAGAGCAGCGCGCCCACGCCGTGCACGAGGTCGGCGGTCGTGCCCTCCTGGCGCACCTCGTCGTCCACGAGACAGCGGACGGCGAGGTCGTCCGCGTCGAGGTCGGTGGCGATCGCCGGGCCCAGCGGGCAGAACGAGTCGAAGCCCTTGGCACGGAACCACTGGCCCTCGGTGCGCTGCAGGTCCCGGGCGGTGACGTCGTTGGCGCACGTGTAGCCCAGCACCCCGCGCATCGCCTCCTCGGGGCTGACCCGCTGCAGGAGCGCGCCGACGACCACGGCGAGCTCCGCCTCGTGGTGCACCTCGTCCGAGCGGTCGGTGGGCAGGCGGATCGGCTCGTGGGGGCCGATGACCGACGAGGAGGGCTTGAGGAACAGCAGCGGCTCCGGTGGGACCTCCCCGCCCATCTCCGCGGCGTGGTCGCGGTAGTTCTTGCCGACGCACACGATCTTGGAGGGGATGACGGGGGCGAGCAGCGTCAGACCGGCGACCGGCACCCGCTCCCCCGTCGGGTGGTGGGCCACGAACGGGTGCGGCTCGATCACCGCCACCTCCTCGCCTTCGAGCACGCCGTAGCGGGGCGAGCCCTCGTGGGCGAAGCGGACGATGCGGGTAGACATGACGGGGCCTCTCGCCGAACGGCTGGGCACGCTACCGGGCGCGGTGACAGGGCCATAGGCTCGCACGTGGCGACGGCGAGGGAGCGCATGGTGGCCATCGAGGCGGTGGTGCTCGACGTGGGCGGCGTGCTGCTGCTGCCCGACCCGCAGCTGATCGGTGCTGCGCTGGACGGGGCCGCGGTCCCTCACGACGAGGCCGCGCTGCCACTGGCGCACTTCGGCGGCGTGCAGCACATCGACGCCGCACCGGTCGCCTGGGCCGCGGGCGAGGCTCCGGGCGGCTACCTCACCGGCCTGTGCCGCGCCGCGGGCGTGCCCGACGAGCGCCTCGACGAGGCGGCCGCCGCCCTGCGCCCGCTCTTCACCGGCCCGTCGATCGACCTCTG
>SKLC01000216.1 GCA_007123425.1 Nitriliruptoraceae bacterium | reverse complement strand
GCGGCCCGCCGTGGTGACCAGCTTCAACCCCGCCGCGCTCCTGCAGGCCCGCGAGGTGGGCGGGGACGACGTCCCCGTGGGCCTGCTCGGGATGCCGATCACCCCGCTGGGGGAGCTCGTGCCGGCGGCCCTCGCCCTGCGAGCCGACGTGCTCGCCCCCCACGTGCTCACGCTGGGCCTGGCCGAGGTGCCCGGCCTGCCGCGGGAGTCCGCCGCCCGCGTGCGTCGTGCCCTGGAGGTGGCCCGCGCGCACGGATGCGAGATCCTGGTCTGGGGCGTGCGCGCGGACCAGATCGGCGACGTCGACGAGCTCGGGGTGGACGCCGTGTGCGTCGACGAGATCGCCGCCACGGCGGCCGCGCTCGGCGACCGCCGTGGGGCCGGCTGACCCTCGCCTACGAGGCGCGGGTCGTCGCGGGCGCGGGCTCGAGCACGTCCTCGGCGGGCTCGTCGGCGTAGAGCCGCTCGATGATCTCGGCGTGCCGCTCGAGGATCGTGCGGCGCTTGAGCTTCATCGTGGGCGTGAGCTCCTCCGACTCCGGCGTCCACTCCTCGCCGAGGATGGCGAAGCGCTTGATCTGCTCGACCCGTGCCAGCTGCCGGTTGCCCGCCTCGACCGCCTCCTGGACCTCACGGCGCACCCGCGGATGCTGGCTGGCCTGGGCGATCGACTCGAAGGGCACGTCGTTGGAGTGGCACCAGGCGGGCAGCGCCTCGCCGTCGAGCACGATCAGCGCGCTGACGTACTTGCGCTGGTCGCCGATCACGCAGACCTGCCCGATCAGCGGCGAGGCGCCCTTGATCGTCTCCTCGATCAGCGCGGGCGAGAGGTTCTTGCCGGCCGCGGTGATGATCAGCTCCTTCTTGCGGCCGATGATCCGTAGGTAGCCGTCCCGGTCGAACTCGCCGAGGTCGCCGGTGTGGAACCAGCCGTCCTCGTCGATCGACTCCGCGGTCGCGTCGGGCCGGTTGAGGTAGCCGGGGGTCATGTTCTCGCCTCGGAACAGCACCTCGCCGTCGTCGGCGATGCGCACCTCGACGCCGGGCACGGGCACGCCCACCGACCCCACGCGGGCCTCTCCCGGCGGGGTCACGGTGATCAGGGCGCTGGACTCGGTCATCCCGTAGGCCTCGGAGATCGGGATCCCCAGCCCCGTGAAGGTGAACAGCAGGTCCGGTGAGATCGGCGCCGCGCCGCTGAAGCCCATCACGCACCGGTCCAGGCCCATGGTCGCGCGCAGGCGCGGGTAGAGGATCCGGGCGAACAGGGCGTGCAGCGCCTCCGTGCGCACGTCGGCGCGGCGGCCCTCGGTGATCGCCCGGCCCTTGTCGTGCGCGACCGCGATCGCCTTGCGGCCCAGGGCGCGCTTGCGCTCGTTGGGCTCCTCCTCGAGGCGGGCGGTGATGGCGCCGTGGAACTTCTCCCACACCCGCGGCACGGAGGGGAACACGAACGGCCGCACCTGGGGCAGCACCTGGGGCAGGTCCTCGAGCCGGCGCACGTAGGTGACCTCGGTGCCGAGGCTGAAGGCCGAGTAGTGGCTGATGAACCGCTCGGCGATGTGGGCCAGGGGCAGGTAGGACAGCACCGGCTGACCCGGGGGGATGCGGATCTCGCCGTCGACGACCCAGTCGGCGAACTGCTTGCCGCCGACCTTGACCACACCGTCCTCGAGCATGCGCCGGCTCGCGTCGATGTTGCCGCGCAGGCCCCGGTGGGTGAGCAGCACGCCCTTGGGCGGCCCCGTGGTGCCCGAGGTGTAGATGATCGTGATCACATCCTCGGGCCCGATCGAGGCGCGGATCTCGTCGAGGTCGCGCTCGCCCCCGTCGGCGCGCAGCACCAGCCCCCGCGCGCGCAGGTCCGACCAGCGCAGCACGCCGTCGGGCAGGGCCGTGCCGGGCTCGGCCTCGGGCTCGTCGAGGACCACGAGGTGCTCGAGGTCGTCGAGCTCCTCCCGCAGCTTGAGCCAGGTGTCGAGGTGGTCCGGGTCGCAGACCACGACCTTCGCGCTGCAGTCGGCGGCCTGGTAGGACAGCTGGTCGGGTGCGAGGGTGAGGTAGAACGACGTGGGGATCGCGCCCAGACGAAGCGCCGCGGTGTCGGCGACGATGTGCTCGTGGCGGTTGACGGCATGCAGCCCGATCACGTCGCCCTTGCCCACGCCGAGCTCGCGCAGCGCGAGCGCCACCTCGGCGCTCATCCGTCCGTACTCGCCCCAGGTCAGGCGGGTGTCGCCGTCGGCGAGCGCGCCCACCTCGGGGAACGTGGCGATGTTGCGCAGGAACAGATCGAGCAGCGTTCCGCGGTCGTCGGTGGGTGGGGGCACCTGCTGGATGGCGTCGGTCATGTTCGTCGGCTCTCCTCTCCTGTCGGCGCCGGCCGGACGGGCCGGCCGGCGCGCTGCGTCGCCCGGGGCTCTCCCTCCCGGGCGGGTGGCGGCCGTCGTGACGGCCACGCCGTGAGGCTCCCGCATACGTCGGGGTATCCGAACCCTGTGTGCGCTCGAACGCTCACGGTGTGCGCAGCACGGGGCGTGCCCCCGCCGATATCGTGGCCGTGACGCCGAGGGAGTCCCGCGCACCCGGGACTGAGAGCGTGCCGGGCGGGCGCGGGACCTTGGAACCTGATCCGGGTCATGCCGGCGCGAGGGAGTGCGTCATGGAGTCGAGGGAGGACGGCGCGGACGCACTGGTCGTCGGCGGGGGCATCATCGGCCTCGCCAGCGCCTGGCGCGCCGCCGAGGCCGGGCTGCGCGTCACGGTGGTCGACCCAGCCCCGGGCACCGGCGCCTCGCACGTCGCGGCGGGCATGCTCGCGCCCGTGACCGAGGTGGCCTACGGCGAGCAGGACCTGCTGCGCCTGACCATCGCCTCGGCGCGGCGGTGGCCCGGCTTCGCCGCCGACGTGGAGCGCGCCAGCGGCCAGCAGATCGGCTACCGGCCCCACGGCACGCTGCTGGTCGGCTTCGACGCCGACGACGCGCGGGCGCTCGACGAGTTGCACGCCTTCCAGACCGAGCTCGGCCTGCCCGTGGAGCGGCTGCGGGGCCGCGAGGCCCGCGAGCGCGAGGCGTTGCTCAGCCCGCGGGTGCGGGCCGGGCTGCACGCCGGCGAGGATCACCAGGTCGAGCCGGAGCGGGTCGTCGCCGCGCTGCTGACCGCCCTCGAGCAGGCGGGCGGTCGCGTGCGCCGTGGGCGC
>SKLC01000234.1 GCA_007123425.1 Nitriliruptoraceae bacterium | reverse complement strand
CGCAGCGCCGACAGCCGCTCGAGGCCCTCGTCGAGCACGGCGTCGGACTTGCAGAAGGCGAAGCGCACGAGCGAGCGCACGGGCGAGGGGTCGTCCACGAACGCGCTGACCGGGACGGCGGCCACCCCCAGGGCGCCCGGGGCCATGCGGCAGAAGGCCGCCCCGTCCGCGTGGCCCACCGGCGCGACGTCGGCCACCGCGAAGTAGGTGCCCTGCGGCCGGTGGACCTCCAGCCCGATGCGCTCGAGCCCGTCGCAGAGGCGGTCGCGGCGGGCCCGCAGCCGTGCGACGAGCTGCCCGTAGGCCTCCTCGTCCTGGTCCAGGCCGGTCGCGACGGCGTGCTGGAACGGCGTGGCCCCGGAGAAGGACGCGTACTGCTTGACGATGCGCAGCGCGTCGGTCAGCGGCGCCGGCGCACACGCCCAGCCGACCTTCCAGCCGGTCGCGGAGAAGGTCTTGGCGGCCGAGGAGATCACCACCGTGCGCTCGCGCATCCCGGGGCGGGTGGCCAGCGACGTGTGGGCTCCCTCGTAGACCAGGTGCTCGTAGACCTCGTCGGTCACGGCGATGAGGTCGTGCTCCACGCACAGCTCGGCGATGCGGTCGAGCTCGTCCTCGTTCAGCACGATCCCCGTGGGGTTGTGGGGCGAGTTGACCACCAGCAGGCGGGAGCGGGGGCTGATGGCCGCGGCCAGGCCCTCGAGGTCGGGGCGCAGCCGGGCGTCGCGCACCGGGATTCGGCGCTGCACGCCGCCCGCGAGCGCCACCACGGCCCGGTAGGCGTCGTAGGCCGGCTCGAGCAGCAGCACCTCGTCGCCGACCTCGCACAGCGAGAGCACCGTGGCCGTCATCGCCTCGGTGGCGCCGAAGGTGACGGTGACCTCCGTCTCGGGGTCGTAGGTCAGGCCCTGGAACCGGCGCTGATGCGCGGCGATGGCCGCGCGCAGCGCGGGTACCCCGGGGCCCGGCGCGTACTGGTTGTGGCCCGCCTCCATCGCGGCGACGGCTGCCTCTAGCAGCTCGCGCGGCGGATCCTCGTCGGGGAACCCCTGCCCGAGGTTGGTGGCCCCGTGGGCCTGGGCCAGCGCGGTCATCTCGCTGAAGATCGTGGTGCCCAGCCCCTGCAGGCGCGCGACGAGGTGCGGCAACCGGTCGGTGTGTGCCACGTCCGGGCTCCTGGGCGACGGCGTGCCGAGGGCTGGTGCGAGCCTACGACCTCACGCGCCCGCCGGTGGCGACTGCTGCGAGGGTGGGGCGGACGGCGGCCCCGGCGACGTGCGCGTGGGTGGCTCGTCCGGGGGCTCGGGCGACGAGGTGGCCGGGGGCTCGGGTGCCGAGGCGGCCGGGGGCTGTGCGACCCGCAGCGGCGGCGGCGAGGTCGGCGAGGGGCTGCGCGCCGGTGGCGCCGGCCGGGGTCTGGGGTTGGGGTCGAGCCGGCCCAGCCCGTTCCAGAGCAGGTTGACCACGTGGGCGGCGACCTCCTCGCGGGAGGGCTCGCGGACCTCCAGCCACCACTCCCCCACCATGGCGACGGCGCCGACCAGCATCCGCGCGTACATCGGCGCGCTGTCGGCGTCGAAGCCGCGCTCGCCGAAGCCGTCGATGAGCAGCTGCTCGGCGCGGGCGGCGACGTCGACGATGACCGAGGCGAAGCTGCTCGCGCCCATGCCCGTCGGGGCGTCGCGCAGCAGGACGCGGAAGCCCTCCTCGCGCTCCTCGATGTAGGCGAGGAAGGCGTCGGCGGCCCCTTGCGCGGCCTGGTGCGGGTGGCTGACGTCGAGGGCGCCGACGATGCGCTCGGTCAGCGCGGTGACCTCGCGGTCGACCACGACCGCGTACAAGCCCTCCTTGCCGCCGAAGTGCTGGTAGATGACGGGCTTGGAGACCCCGGCGCGCTCGGCGATCTCCTCGACGCTGGAGGCCTCGAAGCCGCGCTCGGAGAACAGGGTCCGGGCGACGCCCACCAGCTGCTCTCGGCGCTCGGTGGCGCTCATGCGCACGCGCTTGGCTTCGCTCACGGCGATCGGCCTTCGACGGTCGGGGCCCGCGCGACGGGCCGGGCCCCGACCGCGGGAGGTCAGCTCTCTGCCTTGACGCGCATGACGCGGCGCTCGATCTGTGTCTTGGAGGGCACCTTGACGTCGCGCACGACGCGCAGCACCTGCAGGGTACGGATCAGCATCCAGGAGACGTCGACCTCCCACCAGCGCAGACCATGGCGTGCGGAGGCGGGGAAGGCGTGGTGGGCGTTGTGCCAGCCCTCGCCGAAGCCCAGCAGCGCCATCGGGGCGTTGTTGCGCGCCTCGTCCTTGCTGTCGAAGGGGCGGGTGCCGAACACGTGGCACACGGAGTTGATCGACCAGGTGACGTGGTGCAGGACGAAGATGCGCACCAGCGCCCCCCAGAGGAAGCCGGTGACCGCGCCGGTCAGCGACATGGTGAGCAGCCCGCCGAGGACGGCCGGCAGCAGGAAGGTCGCCAGCACCAGCCAGCCGAACATCTGCGAGACCTTGACCATCGCGGGCTCGTTGAGCAGGTCGGGTGCCCAGGTCTCGGCCTTGGTGGCGTCGTCGTCGAACATCCAGCCCACGTGCGCGTGCCACATGCCCTTGAGCATGGCCACCACGCCCTCGTCGGGCTCGAGGTGCGGCGAGTGCGGGTCGCCGGCCTGGTCGGAGTAGGCGTGGTGGCGCCGGTGGGTGGCGACCCAGTCGATCACCGAGCCCTGCACCGCCATGGAGCCGGCCACCGCGAACACGACCCGCAGCCAGGTGGGCGCCTTGAAGCTCTTGTGGGTCAGCAGGCGGTGGAAGCCGGCCGTGATGCCCAGCCCGGTGAAGACGTAGAAGCCGAGCAGCAGGCCCACATCGACCGCGCTGATGCCGTTGCCGTAGCCCCACCAGAGCGCGGCGGCCAGGCCCAGCAGCGGCACGGTGACGATCGCCACCATGGCCACCCGCTGCCAGAACAGCATGCGTGGCGGCACGGACTCGACGCCACGGATCTTCGGCGACTCGTCGGGAGCGGGAGGCGGGACTGGGGCGGTGATGGTGGACACGGTGCCTCGCGGGGTCGTCAGCGACTACTACCTACGGTTGCGTAACTTACGGTCCCGTAGGCGGTCTGGCAACCCGGCCTCCGACATCCGCGGCCGTGCGAGCGCCGGGCGCGCCGCCCGGCAGGCCGCTGCGGCCCCCGCCCACCGT
>SKLC01000295.1 GCA_007123425.1 Nitriliruptoraceae bacterium | reverse complement strand
TCGGGGGCCTGTGGATCGGTGCAGGCGCCGGCGAGCAGCGCCAGGGCGAGGGCCGCGGCCGTCGCTCTCCGTGCCGTGCGTCGTCGCGGAGGAACCGGCTGGCGATGCGCTGTCATGGCGTCGACCTCGGGCTCTGCCTGGTCGTTAGACGCCCGGATCGCGGGATGGTTCCCGTCTGCGCTCCGCCGCTGGTACCCGGCGCTGTCGCTCGTCCACAGCCTCGGCACACCCACCCTTGCTACTCGAACACATGTTCGATACCTTCAGCGTACGGAAGGGGAGGAGGTGGTATGGGAGGACCGGAGCGGGGGAGTGGCGACGGTGCAGCCGCATCGTCGACCCCAGCGGTTGGGGCGACCGACACGCTTCCGGATGCCCTCGCGGCCGCCTTCGACCACCTCGAAGGAGCGATCGACGAGGTGCTCGACAGCGACGCCGAGGAGCTCACACGACCGCAGTTGCAGGCCACCTTGCGACGGTTGCAGCCGCAGCTCGACCGCGTGCACTGGTACCGGTCGCGCCTGGCCGGGGTGCTCGCCGAGCACGCCCGCGCACGCCAGGGGAGCGGGCCCGCCGGCCACGCCGACGAGCGCGCCAAGCGGGAGGCAGCCAGCTTCCTGCGGTCGGAGCTCCAGCTGAGCGACAGTGAAGCCAAGCGTGCGGTCACGGCCGGTCAGCAGGCGCGCACCTCGCCGTCGGTCAACCAGGCGACCCGTGACGGACGACTCAACCCGGAGCAGGTCACGACGATCGCCCGCCTGCTCGCTGACGTGGAGCCGGCGGTGCGGGCGCAGCTCGAAGCCGACCTCCTCGATGCCGCGGGGCGCATGGACGCCGTCGCGCTGGGCCGTTTCGGTCGTGGCCGCCTGCTTGAGCTGGATCCCGACGAGGGGGAGCGGCGCGAGCGTCGTCAGCACGCCCGCCGGGCGTTCCGCCTGACGCAGACCTCAGACGGTGCGGTGATCCCTTCGGGCCGGCTGTACGGCGCCCAGGCCGAGGTCGCGATGGCGGCCTGGCACGCCTTCCGGCGTCCGGATGCCCCCGGAGAGGTCCGCACGCCCGAGCAGCGTGGCGCCGACGCCTTCGAGCAACTGTGTGCGGTGGCGCTGCGGGTCGGGGAGGCGCCGACCCAGCACGGCGAGCGTCCGCAACTGCTCGTGGTCGCGGACCAGCAGGTCCTCCTGGACGGAGCGGGTGTCGTCGAGCTCGGGTTCACCGGACCCGTCAGCCTCACCGCCGTCCGCTGCCTGCTCAGCGACTGCTCCGTGAGCCGGATCGGCCTGGGAGACCAGCCGGTGAGCGTCGCGGTCAGCAAGAAGGTCCGGACGGTCCCCGCCGGTCTGTGGCGGGCGCTCATCGTGCGCGACGGGGGCTGCACCTGGCGCGGCTGCGATGCGCCCGCCGCCTGGTGCGACGTGGCCCATGGCGAGCAGTCCTACGAGGACGAAGGTCGGCTCGGTCCGTCGAACGCCGCCCTGCTGTGCCGCCGCCATCATCGTGCCTACGACCACGGTCCCTACGTGATGCTGATCGACGACGACGGCGTGCGGTACGTCCGTGATCCTGGCGCCGAAGTAGTGGCACACGAGGCGTGGCGGGTGACCGTCACCACACCGAGCGTGCCACCGGGCGAGACCGCCGGCGACCGCGACGTCGCGATGCCGCGCGCCGGAGCGGGGCGGCCGGTGACCGTCAGGGTGCCCGCGGCTGCTCCGGGCACGGACGGCGCCGCGCCGCTGCCGCCCGATGGGCCGCTGCCGATCGCCGTGCCACCGCTGCCTGCCGCGCCACGGCGCCCACGACATCCGCCGTCACCTTCGTTCAGCCCACCACGAGCGTCACGGGCTCGAGCACCCCCGTCAGCCGCTTGCTGCTGGGGCTGGGCGTGTGGTGCCGTTCGATGCGCGCCGGGGTGCGGTTGCTGGGGCTGCTTGTGGCGGACCGTTCGATGCGCGCGAGGTCGGCCAGTGGTGGCGTTGAGACGACACCGGGCCGCCCTACCGGGACCGATGCCTGTGCCTGGCGGCCTCCCCGGAGGGGAGGGCCCGTCCAACATCTAGTTGACGTAATGTATCTTATGGGCGTACGGGGAGAGTGGTGGGAGGGTGGATCGTGGGTCGTCGCGGTGCTGGGTGTTGCCGGGCGCCGCTGCCCGCGTGACCTGCCGGGCCTCGGTGCGTCCGGTCGGTCGCCGCTCAGCCCCTGTGGGTCGGCGCGCTGCGCTCGGACGCCGTCGCGTGCCCAGCGTCGGCGAGGTCGCTGATCGCGCTGTGCTGCGCGAGTTGCCGCGCCGTCGCCGGAGCTTCGTGTGACCGGTGCGGCCGCTGGCTGCCACGTTCCCCGGCGGCTGCTCCGCGTCGCGCAGGGTCCGGGCCGCCGCTGCCTGCCACGGCTTTCGTCCGCCGCCGCATGTCGCGCAGGTTCCTGACCGACGCTGCCTGCCGCGTCCGCGGGGCTCGTGGCCGTTCGTGTCGGCCGTGCGGCAGGCCTCGTGATCCTTCGTGTCGGCCGTGCGGCGGCCGTGTCGCTTGGTTGTTGCCGGACTCGAGTTGGCGGCCGGCCTGCGCCGGCGTGGCTGGCCCGCGCGCCAGTCTGCTCGCACCGCAGGTGCGCTGTCCTGCCGGCGAGCGCCACCGTCGCAGCCGGGCACGGCACGGTGGCCTACCTGTTGCCCACGGCGACCTCGCACGCGGCAGGCAGCGGGCGGCAGGCAGCGGACCGCGGGCGGCAAGAACGAACATACGTTCGGTCACCGTTGCGCCGCGTCGCTACGCTGCCAGCGAGGCGCACACCGCGCCCCACGTCCCACCACGAACAAGGCCGATGGCCATGGCGAACGACGCCTCGCTCCCCGCCCACACCCCGACCGGGCTGCTCATCGCCGGCCGGTGGACCGATGCGACGGCCCAGCTGCCGGTGCAGGACCCAGCAACGCTCCGCACGCTGGCCATGGTCGGCGATGCCAGCGTCGACGAGGCGCTGGCGGCGGTCACCGCGGCCGCGGCCGCCTTCCCTGCCTGGGCCGCGCGAGCCCCCCGGGAGCGGGCCGAGATCCTGCGCGCCGCGTTCGATCTCATGACCGCCGAGCTGGAGGACTGCGCTCGGCTCATCGTGCTCGAGAACGGCAAAGCCTGGAACGACGCCATGGCCGAGGCCCGCTACGCCGCGGACTTCCTGCGCTGGTTCTCGGAGGAGGCGGTGCGCATC